>JAUNXD010000018.1 GCA_030539985.1 Methanobrevibacter sp. | reverse complement strand
CCTGTTGTTATATTAAACAATTCATTAAACTCAACACCATATGAAATTGTTAAATTATAATTGCCCGGTTCTTCAATCATCCAAAAATCACCTAATGTGAAATTAGTAATGCCCTCATTGATGAATATTTGGCAATCATAAATTCCATAGTCTGCCTTAATCCATCCTTGATTATCTACATCAGTAGGCACATCCGCAGGCCATTGGAAAGTAATTACCGCTGAATCTGCATCTTTATCAATATCAAATTCTTTATTTATAATTGTTACATTAAAATCTTCAGGAGCAGGATCACCTAAAGTATCACTGCTTTCATCAGCTTCCACCACATCATCTAAAGAGGATTCTTCTACTGCAACCCCCTCATCATCAACTGCAAGCGCATCTACATCATCAGCAGCGCTTACAGCACCTATTGCTAAAATAGCCAGTATCAGACTAACTATCATCAAATGTTTCAATTTCATAATATCACTCAAATTTAAATTATATACAATTGTATATAGTTAATAATTTTTCAATAAAGTTGTATAAAATTTCTTATTTATGATTAAAACTTGAATTAAATATTAGATTTGAAAAAAATTAAAATAATCTTGTTTAATTTTTGATAAAAAACCAATTTTTTTAATCAATAAAATAAGTTTACAAAAAGCAACTTAGAAAAAAATAAAAGATTTAAAAATATTTGACAATTTCAGACGGACTTTCAACACAATCCAGAATATAATCATCTTCAAAGTCATTTTGGCTTCCGTAACCCCATCTGACTATCAGACAGTCAATACCGGCATTTTTTGCAGTTTGAATGTCTGTTGAGGAGTCGCCAATGTAGATTGCCTCATCTGGCAAAACTCCTGCCTTTTCCATAATCTTATTTGCCCAGTAGGGGTCCGGCTTGGAGGGATAGTCAAGGTCATGGCCTTCAACGCAAACAAAATCAATGTCGGAAAAATATTTCGCGATAAAACCTCTGAGGGAGTAGTTTAGCCTGTTGGAGTTGATCGCCAAAAGCACTCCCTTCTCTGAAAGCTCCAGAAGGAGACCCCTGCTGAATGAAAATGGAATTGTCTTTTCCTTTTCGGATGAGTTATATATGTTCAAATAGGTTTCCTTTAGCATTTCCAGATTTTGCGGATTGTTGTTTTTGCCCAGAACCTTGCCGACAATATCATCAATGTCACCGCCCAAACATGGAATGAGCTCTTCACGTGTCAATGTGGGAAAATCATGGATTGTCAAGGCCTTGTTGAATGAGATTATCACATCTTCAACTGAATCGAACAGTGTTCCGTCAAAGTCAAAAATAGCCAGTTTCTTCATGTCATCACCTGGAATTCTCATTTAAATTGATCAGTTCATCTTTTGCTTCACCCAGGGTTTCCATAATATTTTTATACTTCAAATACCTGTTCAGGCGTCCGTGAGCCTTGATGGTTCTTCCAACCCTCATATAATCATTGCCATAAATCTCAACAAGGTAATTGTTGACGTTGTTCGGCGCTGAAAACTCATAATCTCCGAATCTGATTTTTCCAAAAGGATGAAGGTCACTTGTTTTTAGAATCTTGAAAATTGATGTATATTTAAACCTGCCTCCGTCAACGCCTCCGATGAAATGGTCCTGTTTTTTCAAGCTGAGGTTGAGCGGTCCGCATGTTGAATCGATGGCTTCCTTCAGGCCGATGCCTTCAAGCCTTGCATTGCAGAAATCCGGACGGATCCTGTCATGAAACCTGTCAATGTATCCGTCATCGAAATCTGTGATGTAGTCATATGGAAATACGTCGATTCCGACAAACTTGCCGGTGTATTCGGGATGCTTGCAGTTGATTTGATACCATCTCGGCGAATCCCTGTCCCAATCTGCCTTTTTAAATGTCGCAACTACATATTTCAAATCGCATTTCTCAAGCTCTTCGGGAAATATTTCAAGGAAGCGGTAATAGTCCTCCCTCAGCATTCCAACATCCAGATCATCGTCCCATGGGATTAGGCCGCCATGCCTTGCGGCGCCAAGAAGTGTTCCGAAATCAAGCCAGTATTCAATGTCATGCTTTGCGCATACACTGTCAAAAAACTTTAAAAGCTCATAGGAAATTGTTCTCATCAGCTTCAGGTAAGGTGACATTTCCAGTTCATGGAATACAAAAATGTTATTTAGATAATCATGATGATTGTTAATCTTATCTTCCAGCTGCCTCAATTCATCCTTTGTCGGATAATCCTGGGTTTTGGACTTTCTTTTAAATCTGTCAAACATTAAAATCACCTAGAATTTCTCATTGATGCTGGCCAGCATTGAATTGCAGTTCTTTAAAGCCTCAACAATGTCCGGTCGGTTCAAATACCTGTTGAATCTGCCGTGGTCATGGACTTTTGGTGGAAAAGCCATGAATTCAGTGAAAACTTCTTTTAAATAAGTGTAACTGTCATTCGGTGCAAAAACATCACTTTCCCCAAATGGAATTCTTTTAAGTGGAAATACCATATTCTCTTTTAAGCCATCCAAATCATACATCAAAACATTTATACTTATCAAATCCCCGTCAAATGCTGATGAATTAAATTTAACCTTAAGGCAATCGCCATCATCATCAAAAGACACATTTTCCAAATCAGTTCCAGAGCTTAAAACCTCAGTTAATTTCAAATAATCCTTTTCAGCCATTGCCACACTCATTTCATCATTCCAGGGAACCAGCTCGCCGTGAAGTACGGCTGAGTGCAATGTTTCCAAATCAATCCAGTATTCAATGCCATTCTTAAGACAGACATTGTCAAAAAATCTTATAAATTCATATGACAGACCGGTCAGCTGCTTCAGGAATAGCTTCGGCTCCAGTTCATAGAATGTGTTAATAAAATTCAGATAGTTTTGATGAGATTTGATTCTTCTTTTAAGCTTGTTGAACTCCTTTCGGGAGACATAATCATCCATTGAATCATCAATTTCATCCTTTTTAAATATCATGGGCATCATTGATCCTTTTAATTTCCTGTGCGGCTTTGGCTAAAAGCTCTTCGCAATTTTCAATTCCTCTCAAATGCATGAGATGGTCATATTTCTGAAGCTTTTTGGGAATCTTTGAATACTTCTTGCCGTAAATGTCATCCAGATACTCGTTGATGTCATTGGGCGAGGAGAAATAATATTTTCCAAATTTCACCTGCTTTAGTGGAAATATAATTTCGGATTTTTCTTCAAGCTCACCGTCACTATAACAGTTCACGTTTATCTCAGCAACCTTATCTTTGATTTCAGGCAGAACATAGGTTATCACAAATGATTCATCATTAATCCTGCAATCGATATTGTCAGAATCTTTTTCGGATTCAAAAACGTCAGCCAGTTTCATATAATCGGACTGCACCATCCCAACATCAATGCTTTCATCCCATGGAATGAAATCTTCATGCCTCAAACTGCCAAGCAGGGTCCCATAGTCAAGCCAGTAGGCAAGATCATGTTTTCTGCAGACATTATCGAATAATCTCAAAATTTCATAGGACAAATCATGGAAACTTTCCAAAAATGGAGTTGGCTTTAATCTGTAGTATACGAAAATATTGTTAAGATAATCCTGATGAACCTTTGCGAGAGTTTGGAGCTTTTCAAAGTCTGTCCGGCAAATCAGCTCATCCTTGTTCACTTCATTTTTAGATTTGTCAAAAAACATTTTCTACACCAATATATAATCATTTATCGCAGGAAATATTTAAATTTAAAAGATGGCAAAGTATTAATATGAACAGAAAAGTGAAGATTGCAATAATTATAGTCATTATTGCCCTGTTAGCTTCAGTTGCATACTATTTTTTAGACTATAATCATGCAGATGAAACCGCAAACAAATATCTGAACGGAACCTCTGACGTCAATGTTTCTAAAGTGGATAACGGAGTGTTTTTGGACGGATACGGCAATGACACTGCACTGATTTTCTATCCGGGAGCCAAAGTTGAGTACACCTCCTATCTGCCTATGTTTACAGAACTGGCTTCAAGGGGCGTTGACTGCTATCTTCTTGAAATGCCTTTAAACTTTGCGTTTTTCGGTGCAGATGAGGCGGATTCCATAATAGATTCAACAAACTATACACATTATGTCCTCTCAGGCCATTCCCTTGGAGCGGTCACTGCAAGTTCATATCTGAACAATACCGGAAAGGCTGATGGAATAGTGCTTTTGTCCGGATATTCAACCGAAAAGATTGACAAGCCTGTCCTTTCGGTTTACGGATCTCTTGATGGCGTTTTGAATATGGAAAAATATAATGAATCCAAGGCGCTTATGGGTAATTTGACCGAATTTGTCATTGAAGGAGGCAACCATGCGCAGTTCGGAAATTACGGCGAACAGCCGGGAGACATGAAAGCTGAAATCTCACCTCAAGACCAGCAAAACCAATGCGTCGATAATATTGTCGAATTTGTTGATGCATTGAACTGATTCATTTTTCAGACATTATTAATCTTGCCAGTGAAACCAGGCCAATGAGTGCGGTTACGCTTTCGATGGTTGCTGATGATATGTCAAGGATTGCCAGAAAGTAGATTATGTAAATTGCGCTGTTTACGATAAAGCTTGTCTTGATTGTCTTTATTGACTTTAAATAGTAATTGCACAGGGTAATCTGAACTATTGCGATTATCGGAAGGATTCCAACAAAGCCCATGGTGTTTACAAGCAGACCCAAAACAATTGAGATAATTATGAAAAATACTGTCCATTTAAATGTCAGCTTATCCCTGTAAACCATTGCGTTTCTTGAAGCGGCAATGGCCATCGTGGTTACTCCTGTCCATGAAAAAAAGAATACAGAGGAAATCATTAATATGAATGCATTCCAGAACTGGTATCTGTAGGCCTGCTTTTCATCATTGACCCACATGCTCAGAATAATGAAGATTCCGGCTATCAAGGATATGATATTGCCTATTATTATATTTATCGCTAAATCCATGTTATCCTTTCTAATTTCAGTAATTCAATCTTTTTGTCCAGTCCGCCAGCATATCCTGTAAGTTTTCCGTTGACTCCCATCACCCTGTGGCAGGGTATTATGATAGCTATCGGATTGTGTCCCACAGCACCGCCTACGGCCTGGGCAGACATTGTCGGCGATATTCTAGATGCGATTTCACCGTAAGTCATTGTTTGGCCATAGGGAATCTCTGTAAGTATTTTCCATACCTTAATCCTGAAGTCGGTTCCTGCCGGTTTGATTTTGAAATTGATTTTTGGATTCAATCCGTTAAAATAGTCATCAAGCCATTGCCTGACATTCCTGAAAATACTTAAATCATCTTTTTTAACAATTTCATCATCAATTGTTGATTTGAAATGTTTTTGAGCGTAAAACCATAGGCCAGTTATGGCTTCACCGTCACTTGCAATAAGCATTTGGCCGATTGGTGAGGAATAATTGGTTGAGAAGTACATTTCTACATGTATGATTTGAAGAATTCCTCGAATTCCTCATCACTCATAGGTTCTGGAGTTGACACATTTTCATTACCCATAATGCTTGAAGCAAGGATCGAGTATTCTTGTGCTTCAGTGCTATCAGGGTATTTTTCTACCACGGTTTTTGCATCTAGTTCAGCTTCCTGAATCAAATTGCTTCTATGGATAGTACCAATAACATGTGTGCCTATCTTTTCTGCAAAGTCATTGACAATCTGCTCCTCATTATCGACATTTCTGCAGTTGCACACGATGCCGCTTAAATTTCCCTTGAGCTTTTTGACACCACGAACAATATTGTTTGCAGCATAAAGTGACATGTATTCACCTGATGTTATAATAAGCACTTCATCAGCATACTTTTCACGCAAAGGCACTGAAAATCCACCGCAGACAACATCACCCAATACGTCATATACGACAACATCAACATCATCAAAAATGTCGAGTTTTTCAAGTCTTTTCATTGCTACAATAACTCCACGTCCTGCACATCCGACACCAGGCTCTGGACCACCGCTTTCAACGCACTGAATTCCCTTAAAACCTGTAAAGACCAGATCATCCTTTTCAGGAGCCCTGTTATCCTTCAATGTATGAACCACAGTAGGTATTCTTTTGCCGTATAATGTACGTGTAGTGTCCGCCTTCGGGTCGCAGCCTATTACAAGACAGTTCAAATCCTCACTGGCCCAAACAGCAGACAGATTTGCCACTGTAGTACTTTTTCCTATTCCTCCCTTTCCATAAATAGCAATCTTTTTAATCATCAACATTCCTCTCAACTAGTTTGTAAACAAAATCATTTTCACGAACCTTTTCAGGCATTGCAACTGCAACATTAACTCCCTTTTCAGCTGAACTGACCGGTTCCCCTTCAATCTGCATGGAATCAATAGTATGGGTTATCGAACCTGTAGTCCTGCCCTGAATTATAATCTTATCCCCTATTTTCAAGTCATCCCATATTCTGAGTTCGGCCGCCTTAACTCTACTGTAATAATTGACAACCTGACCGATGTCCCTTTTGACATATTTTGACTGATTGTCCTCGCTTGTCTCGAAGGGAGTGTTGAAGTAAAAATTGGTGTCAAATCCACGATTGAAAACGCTTGTGAGCTCCTCCATCCATTCGTTCTTAACCTCATAGTTAAGAGAATCGCTTTGATAGGAATCAATGGCTTCACGATAAATTCCGGTAACCATGGCACCATAATCCGGACTTCTTGCCCTTCCTTCAATTTTAAATGATGCAACGCCGCTTTCAATCAGCTCGGGAATGTATTCAATCATGCACATGTCCTTAGGTGAAAAGAAATTGGTTCTGTAGCTTCCGTCATCACTTCCAGTTATCACAAACCTTTCATCCTCGACATCGGAGAAGTTTATGACATTGTCTTCGCCTTCCTCATAGGTCAATGTCCAGTTCTTGCGGCATGGCTGCAGGCAGTCACCACAGTTGGCGCTTCTTCCATATAATCCATAGCTTAAAAAGCAGCGCCCTGAAATTGCCATGCAGATTGCACCGTGAATGAAAATTTCAGTCTCGATTGGGGATTTTTCGGTAATCTCAGTTACCTCCCTTAAGGACAGCTCCCTTGAAAGGATTGCCCTTTTAGCCCCCAGTTTCTTAAGGGTTTTTAAAGTATAAGAATTAGTAACGTTTTCCTGAACGCTTATATGCGCTTCAAGACCATGCGAAACGGTTGACTCAATCAGGCCGATATCGGATAAAATCAAACCGTCGATTTGTGATGATGAGATTGTCTCCAAATTGGACTCAAGCCGGGACGCCAGATTCTCATTTAAAATGATATTAGTACCAAGGTAGGTTTTGGCTCCGTACTCGGATGCAATCTGTGAAACTTCACTCAAATCATCCAAAGAAAAGTTTTTGGCATTGGCCCTCATATTGAAATTATCAAGGCCAAAGTAAACTGCATCGGCACCATTTTCCAAAACGGCACGCAGTGAAATGAAATTTCCTGCAGGAGCTAATAATTCAACCATAGTCATCTAAGGCTTATAGTAGGTTTCAGCTTCAAGTCCTTCAGGAATTTCAGTAGGATAATCCTCATTTAGACAACCCAGACACAGGTTCTCTTCAGGCATTCCTATAGCTTTTACCAAAGCAGGAAGAGTAATGTAGCCTAAAGAATCGATGTCAAGCTGTTTTTGAATCTCTTCGATTGAGTAATTGGCGGCAATCAATTCCTTTTTGGTTGCCATTGCCACACCATAATAACAAGGAGCAATGACCGGTGGACAACCTACCAAAAAGTGTATTTCTGCAGGTTCAGCCTCCTTGACCAAATCAAGCAGTTGTTTGGAAGTGGTTCCGCGAACAATACTGTCATCTATTAAAATAATCTTTTTGCCTTTAATGGCTTCCTTAATAGGATTTAACTTAAGTCTTACTGCAAGTTCTCTTTCTTCCTGGGTTGGCATAATAAATGTCCTTCCAACATACCTGTTTTTAATCAGTCCTTCACCATAAGGGATTCCGGAAGCTCTGGAATATCCGATGGCAGCCGGAATTGATGAATCAGGTACTGGAATAACAACATCAGCATCAATTGGATATAATTCATGGAGCTGACGGCCAATATTCATTCTGGTTTCATAAACGTTGATTCCGTCAATTGTACTGTCTGGCCTTGCAAAATAAACGTATTCAAACATGCAGTGTGAAAGCTTGCAGTTACCTGCAATTTCCAACATGTGGGAGTTAATTTCATCATTTTTAAAGTAAACAACCTCTCCAGGCACAATATCTCTGACATATTCGGCATTAATCACATCAAAAGCAACAGTTTCGGAAGCAAGAATAAATTTATCATCCCTTTTTGCAACTGCAAGAGGTTTTATTCCCATAGGATCCCTTACACCATACAATTCACCGTCAATCAGAATTGTCAATGCATATGACCCTACAAGTCTTTTACAGACCGCTTCAATAGATTCTATAACACCTTTTTTGTTGTCGTAATGCTCCTTTTTGAGCATGTAACAGATTACTTCGGAATCGGAATCTGACCTGAAAAAGAATCCTTCATCAACGAGTTCCTTTCTCAATTCACCAGAGTTGACAATGTCCCCATTATGAGCCATTGCAATAAAACTGTCACCAAAATCAATTACGAAAGGCTGTGAATTCTCTATTTTTGACTGTCCGGTAGTTGAATATCTCACATGACCTATAGCCATACTACCTTCCAGATTTTTAATTTCAGAATCAGTGAACACACTGGTTATTAAACCCATTCCATAGTAATGTTTTAAACCCTGTTCATGATTAAAAGAAGCAATTCCTGCTGATTCCTGACCTCTGTGCTGTAAAGCATACAAACAATAATAAACTAGTGGTGCGACATCCTTGGAATCATCCTTGGAATGAATTCCAACAATACCACATTTGTCTTCCATTTCACCGTGCATGTGATAACTCCCAAAATAGTATAATTATAATTATCTTAAAACTAGTATAAAATAATAATTGTTTTATTCCCAAAAGTTTTCAAAAGTGTTTGGAATTTCATATTCATCATTGACTTCTGGAACCTTGTTTTCCCTATCAGAGTTCAATTCCCTTTTTAAATCTTCCTCATTATCTTCAACGAAAATCAGTGCGGTTCTTACAATGTTGAGCCATTCGACAGCTTTCTGCTTTGACTGTGCTGCAATGAATCCCTGACCCACAATAATGTTATCGGGTTTGAACCTGTTTGTGGCTATAACAATCCTTTCCTCATCGGCCAAATCCTGGCGGAAGGTATCCTGCCACAAATCATTCAAGTTAAATATTTCCAGAATCTCCTTGGAATAGATATCCTCATAACGCAGTTTGAATGCAGAATAGTCGGATTTTACCTCATCAAGGTCTTCGCGCAATTCCTTGTTTTCACGAGTTAAAACTTCCTGCTCCTTTATGAGCTGATTATAGTCATCCAAAAGGCTGTTATAGTTATGAGTTACCTTCATAAGCTTGTTTTCCAAGGTATGAATGTTGATTAAATTCAAAGAATAAGACAGCGTTGATTTAATTATTGAATTTAAGATTTCCTTTTCGGCCAGCTTGAAATCAATGGAGCCGTCTTCCACAATAACGCTGTTGTAATCGAATAATCCGATATGGTTAAAATCAGTTTTCAGTTCATTAAAAAGAATGTTGTAGGTTTCATCCTGACCGTATCCTCCAATCAGCAGGATATCAGCACCTGAAGCAACCTTCTTAACAATAGGAAGTTCAACTGTCGGTATAATGGATGAAACTATAATGTTATAATCGTTTTCGAGCTGAATATTATTGACAGCTTTTGAAACAAGCTGTGCAATATCCAAACCGCCTACGATAATACGGACATCAATTTTTGATTCATGATTTTCGGTTTCCATGAAAATTACCTAAATTCCATTAATCTTCTGATGCCATTTCCATGCAGACTCAACAATCTGTTGGAGATCATATTGAGGAGTCCATCCGAGTTTGTTTTGAATTTTAGAGGAATCTGCAATCAGTCTTGCAGGATCTCCTTCACGGCGTTCATCAACCTTAACCTCAAAGTTCCTTCCGGTAACCTTCTTGCACATTTCAATAACTTCACGAACGGAAAATCCCTGACCGTTACCCAAATTGAATACGTTTGATTCATTTTCATTGCATAAGTATTCATATGCCTTGATATGAGCATCGGCAAGGTCGTTTACATGAATGTAATCACGTATGCAGGTTCCGTCGGGAGTGTCATAGTCATCCCCGTAGATATATATGCAGTCACGCTTTCCGATAGCCGCATCCAATATCAATGGTATCAGATGGGTTTCAGGGTCATGCAATTCACCGATTTCACCGTCAAAGTCACATCCTGATGCGTTGAAGTATCTTAAGGCAACATAATTGAAGTCACCTTTTTCAGCTTCCCTTTCAAGTGCCTTTTCAACCAACCATTTTGAGTGGCCGTAAGGGTTTATCGGCTTTTGGGCGGTATCTTCTGTAATTGGAATGCGTTCAGGGTTTCCATAAACCGCAGCAGTTGATGAAAAAATAAATTTGTCTACATTATACTCGCGCATTACCTTAAGGAGATTTAAGGTATTTTTATAATTGTTTTTAAGATATTTTTGAGGCATTTCAACAGATTCAGCCACTGAGATGAATCCTGCAAAGTGAATAACTCCATCTATGTCATACTTTTCAAAGACTTCACTTAAATCGCTGCTTCCGATATCATAATTTTCAAGGTTTCCCCATTTTACGAAGTTCTCATAACCCTTAGTGAGATTATCCAAAACGACAGTGTCATAACCTGCATTATGCAAGGCCTTATTGGTATGGGAACCAATATAACCTGCCCCACCAGTAACTAAAATCAATTTAAACACCTATACGAATTTACCTAATTTAAGTAATGCTTTTGGAGATACTTTAATTAATTTCTTAACGATTTCGGTTGTGGAAATTTTATCAAAGCTTTCACCCTGGAAAGCATGTGCGATACTGTCCAATTCCTCATCGGATAAAGTAAGCAAGTATTCCTGTACCTTTTTGTATCTTTTGATTTCATGGTCGAGCTCTTCATGAGCCATTTTATCATACTGTTTGAGGAATTTTTTAGAGCAGTCTTCCTTAATGGCCTGAGCTGCAACCTGACCTGCACACATTCCACCGGTCATACCTGAGATGATTCCTCCACCGGTCAATGGATTTACCTGACCTGCAGCGTCACCTACAACCATTATATTGTCATCGTAAAGTTTTTTGGTCATTCCTCCAACAGGGTCTCCGCCTACGTTTAACTCAACGGCCTGTGCGTTTTTCAAGTAAGGGCTTTTTGCAACAAAATCATCAAGATATTCTTTTGCTGTTTTTTCCGCCTTGTGAGGTAGAATCGCCAAACCGACGTTTGCAATGTCGTCACCTTTAGGGAAAATCCATACATATCCTCCAGGAGCGCATGATCCTAAGTAAAATTCAATTACTCCAGGTCTTTCAAATTCTACGTTACACATTTCGTACTGTACACCGGATTCCATTTCCTTAGGTTTTGCGGCCGGTTTGAGACCTGCCCATCTTGCAATGTGACCTTCAGGACCGTCAGCGGCAATCAATATCTTACATTTGTAATCGATTTTTTCGCCCATGCATTCTGTTTCGACAATGTAGCCGTTTTCGATTTTTTCAATTCCGGTAACCAATGTCTTGATTTTGATTTCAGCACCTGCTCTTGCAGCATCCATTGCCATGTGCTTATCGAATACTTTTCTCTCGAGGATGTAACCTGCTTCAGGCAATTTCACTTCGTCTTTTGTCAACCATACGTCAGTTTCATCAGGAGTCTGGATTCTTACACCCTGGATTTCCTGAGTGACCCATCTTGGGGAAGGTTCGATGCCCAATTTTTCAAGTCCCTGGATTGAAACTCCTTCAGCACATCTTTTTGGAGATCCAATTTCGGATTTCTTATCCATCAAAATTACTTTTGCTCCACCTAATGCAGCGTGTTTTGCTGCGCTTGAACCTGCAGGTCCTGAACCCACTACAATTACATCAGTTTCAATCATATTAATCATTCCTCCCTTTCCAAAGCATCAATAGGGCATGCATCAATACATATTGAGCATTCTTTACAGTCTTCTTCATTAAATACTAAGCTGTATTCTCTTACTTGAATTAAATTTCTTGGACAAACTCCGGCACATTCTCCGCAGAATGAGCACCAATCTTTAACAATCATAAAAATATCTCCTTTTAATATAAACAATTTATGTTATGAATAATTAGTTTTTTATATTATTTAAAAGTTTAGTTAAAAATAGCTATATAACCGATTAAAAAAAGAAAAAAAAGTTTTTAAGTATTATTTCACCAATAATACAGGAACTTCAGAAGTTCTTAAAAGTCTTTCTGAAACTGAACCTATTTGTGTATCTGAAACACTATTCTCCTCAAATGACACAAATCTGTTGTTGTTTGCCCCATGGGCATGAATGACAACCAAATCCGCATGGGTCTGGTCAATGATGAACTTCATATCTCTTAAAGGGTCGGCAGTAAGCAAATGTTCAACAACCTCAACATTAACTTCGGATGCCTTTTTTGTAATCCTTGCAAGGATTTCATCACCAGAATCCTCCTCGGAATCATAACTGTTAAATGAAAACTCCTCAAGAACATGAACGGCTGCGATTTTGGAGTTGAATCTCTGGGCAATTGCAATGGCGATGTCTGCTGCCCTAAAGCCATACTCAGATCCGTCGACAGGAACTGCAATCACATCAAACATCGACTAATCTCCCTTAAGGTAATCTGCATGACAGAAATCAATGAAATTGTCAACAATCTCTTCGATGTTTTCGCTGTCGTCAATTATTTTACCGTCATCCATGAACACTGCCCTGTTGGAAAGTTCCTTGATGAAGTCAGTGTTGTGTGAAATCATTACAATGGTAATTCCATAATCCTTGGAAATTGTCTTAAGGGCATTTGTCACGTCCCTCAATGTAACCGGATCCAAGTCTCCGAACGGTTCGTCAAGAAGCAGGAATTCAGGTTTTGAAATTAAAATCAGTGAAAGCATTACACGTACCTTCTGACCGCCTGACAGTTCATAGGATTTTCTGTGAAGAATGTCCATGTCCAAGTCAAGACTGTCAAAAATATCTGCAACAGCTTCTTTTGTAGCGGTTTCAGGGAATCTCGGAAACAGGTCATTCAAGATTTCACCGTCAAGACCGACCTGTCTTAAACGGTCTTTTGCTTCGGTTTCAGGCAAATCTGTCAGTAAATAGAATGAATCCAAAAGCTCTTCACTCAATCCCAATTTCTCAGCCCTTGCCTTCGCTTCATTAACTATATCCTGATTTTTATATCCGAGTCTTGTGGACAGTTGGCTCAATACAGTTGCATAATGAACCAATGCAAACTCCTGGTGCATGAAACCCAGTTTTGAACGTATTTTCATACGATCCATTCCCGGAATGTCGATATCCGCCCATTTATCCTCCACCTTGTAGAGCACTTCACCCTTGTCGGGATCGTCCAGTCCTCCAAGCATTCTTAAAAGTACGGTCTTTCCAGCACCGCTAGGACCAATGATACTTAAGATATTTTCCTTTTGAACTTTGAAGTTTATATCCTCAATTTCAAGAACTTCCCCACCGGTAAGCAGGTAGAATCTTTTGAAAACATCCTTGACATCAATGACATCCTCATCAGTGGAGATGTTTTGAATGTCAACAATGTCATCCATGCCCTCCATGAACTCGTCACAGATTCTTTTGGGAGTTCCTTCATCAACGATTTCACCGTCTTCAAGCAAGATTACTCTGTCGGCAAGGTATTTTTGAACATCTGGCAGGTGAGATACTAAAATAACAGTAATATTCAATTCTTTGTTGATTTTTTTGACTGCATCCAATATTTCTTGTTTTGTTTTAGGGCATGCCATGGTTGCAGGTTCATCGAGAAGTAAAGCTTTAGGCTGTTTGGCAAGCTGCCTTGCCATGATAAGTCTCTGTTTTTCACCACCACTTAAAACTGATGCGTAATGGTCCTTTTTATGAGTCAGTGAAACAAGTTCAAGCAATTCATCGGCCTCATCACCGAATTCGCTTTCGGCCACTTCAAAGTTGGTGTCCCCCTCATCGAAGTATCTTCTGGCATACAATTTACGAAGCACATTCTCCCTTACGGTATCAGGCCATACTCCGAATGACCTTTGAAGATGAATTGCAGTTTCCTTTTTGAGGTTATTGTAATAAAATTGGGAAGATTCTGAAGTCACCTTTGCATCTCCAACTTCAATGCTTCCTTCATCAATGTGTTCAACACCTCTCAATGCTCTTAAAAGAGTAGTCTTTCCGGAACCACTTTTACCCATGATTCCAAGAATTTCACCTTCCTTAACTTCAAAACTGACATTTTTTAAAGCTTTGACCTTAGTTCCATCATCCAGTTCATAATCTTTACTTACATTTTCAACTTTTATCATTATTTATGCCCCTTATATTTATAGAAATATATTTTTGAAACTATTTATATGTTAACAATTAATATTAAAACAAGTGATAAAAATGGCTAGCGACAATAAAATTCAAGAATATATGGATATCTTAGAACAGGATAAAATCATGATTGAAACCCATTTTGCCAATATGGAAAGAATTTTAAGGGACAATCCAAAATTAGACCAGGAAAAAGCATTTGCACTGTTAAATAACTTTAACACACTAACTATTAGATACGACCAACTGTGCAATGACCTGATTAACTTTATCAAGATATTCAAGGATAAAGATTCACAGGAAATCAGACTGTACAAAACCGATGAACTGGTCGAACTTCTAGAGCAGAGAGTTAACCAACTCTAATAATTGTAGTTTATTACAATTCTTCCGTTAGCAGTTGTAGTGGAATTTTCAGCTACAACTTCACCATTTCTTAACAACTGAACCTTAAGTTCACTTTCACCATAATCCTGTTTTTGAACATCAAGTGAAATCCTTTCCCAGGCAGCACAATCGAGAGTGAAAGTTTTTGAACCATAACCGGATTCTTTTACGAGGTAATTCGGATCACCCATTTCGGCATACCAGCTGCCCTCATATTTGATTATGGCTTTATAAGGATAAGAAGAAGTTTGGTGATTGCTCCCATCATCAGTAATGACATTTAATGAATCTTGTTCAGACGGCTGAGTATTATTGTAGACAAAAGAGAATAATAAAAATGCAATGACAATAATTCCCAACACTATTACAATTTTTTTACCTATGCCCATATTCCAGCTACTTTTCCTCTTCGAATTTTTAATTAGTTTTCCTTGTGAGTCAGAAAGTAAGTAGGCACAGTTATCACAATATACGGCAGAAGATGAATTTTCATATCCGCATCGTGGACATTTTACCATATAACATAACCTTTTTATTTCTGTTATGAAAAAC
>JAUNXD010000144.1 GCA_030539985.1 Methanobrevibacter sp. | reverse complement strand
GTTTACCTTTCAATTCGGCCAGTTGATTTTCATAATCGTTGATAAATGGCAATAGATTTTTCCATGCCTTTTCAAGAGAATCCAAACCAAGTAATTTACCGATTAACTGTTTTTTCTCAGCAGGAGTCTTATCAACAAGCTCGGCAATTTCCCCCTGCCTGATATAAATCGCATTTAAAAACAAATCAGAGTCTATGTCAAGAACCTGGCGAACTTCACTGGCAACTTCCCTGTCTCCAGTACATACATGGACATAACCTCCTTCAGAAGAGGTTTTCTTAAACAATGAGGATTTGATATTGGATTTTTTCATACGAACTATCTTGTATTCCCTGCCGTTAGATATGAATTCAAGTTCAACTGACATGGACTGTGCATTATTCCTGACCAAATCATCAATTTTTTTGGCAGTATGCTGTTTGAACAATGCAAAACTTATCGCCTCAAGTATTGTTGATTTTCCAGCACCATTTTCACCGACAATGACACTGATTCCCTTATCAAAATTAATTACTGTGTGTTCATGGGATTTGAAATTGTTTAATTTTAATCTTGTGAAAATCATTCCAGCACCTCCTTAAATGTTACCTGCACATCCTCTTTGTTTTCTGGAGGTTGTTCCTTTTTAACTTCTTCAGTTTTAAATTCCCTGTCTTCATCAACATTGGCATAGTGCTCATCATAGAACTGATTTATTATCTCATTTGCCTCATCCACTTTGTCTTTGGACAATAATCTGTACAAATCGGTTGCCAATGTATCAACATCACTGTTGCCGTATCCTTCAAGCTGTTTGATTAAAAGTTTTTCAGGACCTACCCTTGTGGTTAAATCGTCATTGCTGACAGGCTCTTCACCAACCATATTGAATGTAGGCCTAATCATTAAAGCAAAATCGCCCAACTCTTCACGGATAATCTCATAAACAGTCCTTGTATCACTATCAACATTATTGATTACCAAATTCAAAATAGGCTTTTTGTCAAAATCCTTAATGGTTTCCTTTAATGCTGAAATTCCATTTTCCAGGTTACTGTAATCAAGAGTCCTTTTGATAAATTCCCTTGGAATATCAATTTCCACCCTTTTGATTATAGGTTTTGGGCCTTCCAAATCAACAACCACAAAACCTTTGCCGTTTTCCCTGTAGTCCTCAAGTTCTGATGTTTTCCACACTTCACCAGAACCCGGATAAACAAGTCTTCCCTTTCCGAATTTATCATTGACATATTTATGGATATGGCCTAAAGCATAGTAGTCAAAATTATCCGGAATTTCACCTATCTCCAGCTCATAATTATAGCCGAAGTACTTATCAATTCCCTGGTGTAAAACAAGAATTGACTTGTTGTGATGGGTTGCCTTCTCTGACAGGTCAGCCAGTTTGCTTTTCAAGGCCTTGCCGTGTGATGCAGGATAATAGGGAAGGCCTGCAATGAATATGTCCCCATGCATATAGGTGGGATTGATATTGCTTATTACCTTTAGGCCCAATTTCTTAAAAATTACCTGAGGAGGAATTGAACCCTTGCGCATTACGACATCATGGTTTCCTGCTATTGCATACATTGGGATTCCCGCACCTTTAAGTTTCAATAAACCTTTCTGGAAGGTTAAAAGTGCCATAGGTGAAGGTGTTGCGGTTTCAAATAAATCCCCACTATGTATTACAAAGTCGACATTTTCTTCAATTATTTTATCTATAACCTTATCAAACACTTCATAAAAGTCTTTTTCCCGTTCAAATAATCCATATTGACGGTAACCTAAATGAGTGTCTGCTAAATGTGCAAATTTCATTATATTACCTTCTTTAATTTTATGTATTATAACCAATTTAAACACTTTAACAAGCATTTAATGTGTAATAGTTTATTCCAATCCATATTTAATATTTTGCCAAGAGAGCATTTGCAAACTATTCAATATTGATTTTAGAATGTAAAAAAAAATTAAATAAAATAATGGGATTAATAATCGTATCCCATATCTGAAAGTTCATCAATCTGTTCGGCTATTTCCTTTTCTTCCCTTTCAAGGGAATCTTTGAAATGGGAAACAATGTCCATGTCGTCACCATGCCTGCGTCCCTGGAACTTGTCTATTTTAACAAGTGTCGGCACTTTTGTCATCAAACCCAATACAATGGCTTCACCAACATTTAATGAAGGCAATTGGTTGATTAAATCCTGTGACAGGCTTTCACTAGCTGATTGAACATGTCTTTGGTCTTCAGGTTCGACCAATCTTAAAATGATCATGTTATTCATCTGGGACAATGCATCATGATCGACTGTCTTTGGGGATTGGCTAACAAGACATAAACCCAAACCGAACTTACGTCCTTCCCTTGCAACCCTTTGAATCCAACGTTTTGAATCGCTGTCACGCTTGTTGGGAGCAAGAATATGGGCCTCTTCAAGAATATAGAATACTGAATTATCAAGCAACCCCTGTTTATTTCCACTGTTTGCAGCGTTTTTTGACCTTTGAAGGGAGTTTCTCAGGATATGACTTACAAGAACACTTGCAACTGACTCATCAACCTGGCTTAAATCAAGGACATTTACATGTGCCTTTTTGATGCTTGTTAGGATGTTTCCTGTGTATTGGTCAAAGAGATTGGAGTACCTGTCCATGGAATCATCAATCTTGTTCATCACATCAACGATTTGCTTGTCTGAACCTTCCTCAAGTGAATCGATTTCCAGAATATCATATATTAACTGCAGGAAATTATTTTCATGAGCAACACCATCTTCGATTTGCTTTTTGGCCTTTTTGAATGCTCTTCTGAAATGCCTTTCCTGAATGTAACCGTTGCTTGGAATGTTTACCAGCTTTTTGATTTCATAAAAGGTCATGTATTTCGGATTGATCTTTGGTCTGATTACATTAACATTACCATTCGGGAATTCAGCTCCCTTATATTCACCATGCATGTCAAATACAAATACCGGAACATTATAAGCCAATAACTGATCAATAAGTACGGATACAGTGTTTGATTTACCTGCACCCGTCATTGCAAGAATGGCCAAGTGTCTTGAGAGAATCGGATTTGCATCCACATTAACCTCAACTTCCTTTTGATTTACCAATGTCCCGAGTCTGATAGGATTTGTAACCTCAAATATTTCCTTTAAAACATCAGCATCAGCAAGCTTTATTTCGGTTCCCGGAAGTGCAGGGGTTCTCGGCAGTTTTAGATTATCATTGACATCCCCAAGAATTTTTACCTTACCTCTAATGTAGTTGTCTTCAACTCCGATTCGGGATATCTTTTGAATTGCCTTGAAATCATTAATGTCAACATTTAACGCATCATTGCCTCTGACTAAATTTTCCACCATCCCCAATACCTTTTTGCCGTCATATTCGATTGTTACATATTGGCCTACCTGCGGCATTTGGTCTGAAATGAATGTTACTTCGCTCAAATTGGTTTCCCCAACACAAATTCCTACTACCATGACATCACTTCCCTGTTTGTTGTCTCATATATCTTAGCTATTTTCATCAGTTCCTTCATGTTTCTGTCAGTTATTACCACATCATTATGTGCCTTATTTAAAAGATAAGGATATCCCTGAACAGACAGCACATTAATCTTACGTATTATCTCAAAAACCTCATCCTTTGTTGCCTTATAAGGCAATTCAACTTTCAATACATTTTTATTATCCTGCAAACGAACATAAAATATTGTAAACGTTAATCTCTTAAAAAAATCACTGTAAAACTGAAATGCAACGTTTTCATGAACCTGCCTATACTTTATAATAGTCATTCCCTGCTTTTTGGTGAACTTATCAAGGAATGCAATATCCGGAATATTCCAATGGAACAGCTCATTGTCCGAGGAGGTTTTGGAAATTGAAATAATTCTTTTTCTGAATTGCAAAATCTCCTTTAAAAGAATGATTTTTTCAATAGATGCCAAATGAAGATTATATTCTTCGATTTTATTCACATCATCATTTTTAGGCAAATCCATCAGCTTCAGTGAATCCCTGATTTCGGGAAAAACCAACCCATATTGGCGGATGTTAAGCCTGCGTTCAAATTCCTGTGATAGTGAATCATCCAAATTGTCCTTAAGTTTTTTAGGCAACTTAGAACCTCTCGGAAATGCATTCTGCAAATCACCAAGAATGGATCCGTCAAACATATAATAATCAACATCATAATCCTTAAGAGACCTCAAAGCACATTTCAACTCATAAATTGCCATATAGGTACTTAAAAGTTCATCCAGAAAACCCACATGGGCGATGTCGAATATGTCCGAATCATCAATTTTTTTAATTTCACCATCATCATAAATAATGGACTCAGCCCCAACAGCGCAGAAATTGGTGGTCAGGAATTTTTTCTTATTAAAACTCCCGTCTCCCGCTGCAATTGAAAAGTTAGAGGAGTTTTCATCAATTTTTCTGTCAAACCATTTATATTCCAGTTGAGAATCAATATCGGTTTGGGATTCGATGTTTTTTATGAATCCTCTTTTAGCGATGGCTTTTTCATACAATGAATTTAACATAATATCACAGTAAATA
>JAUNXD010000143.1 GCA_030539985.1 Methanobrevibacter sp. | reverse complement strand
GAGCGAAGAAATTTTTATTTTATTGCCCTACAATGACGGTGAAGATTTCTACCTAAAATACTTTAATCATTTGGAATATTTTAAGGATGGAGACCATAACTTCAAGGTAGGCACGCTGATATCCCATACGGTTGGAAATAATGATGAAGAAAACAATTTTTTAAAAATGTTTCAGGAAGTGTATAGAACCGGTGAAAAGAAGACCGGAATACTCAAGTACATGACTGATGATGGAAAATTGCTGAAATATCATGATTTTCGTTACTTTATGATGGGAGATGAAATCGTTGCAATTCATGAAGACAAGACTGAAGTTAATATGTATAGGGACAGCACATTAAATGATGAGAACTTGGGTGTTGCTATCTTGCAGGATGGTAAATTTGCTGAATTGAATGAAAAATATGCAAGATATGTTCACAAGACAAGAGATCAAATGTTAGGTTCCGAATACAGTCTTAAAGGTATGTCTCCACAGACCAGAGAACGGGTTAAAAAAGAAATTGAACTTCTCTCACGACAGAAAAAAGTATCATATAAGGTTCCTCTTGCATCATATAATGATGATGGAAGTATAAGATTTTTCTTAAATGCAGAAGGATCATACATTACCTATGATAACCGTCCGGCGGTGCTGATTAAACTTAAGGATTTGACACAGCAGGAAATAGCTAAAACTAGGATAGAAACAGGTCATGATTCAAAGACTAAACTAAAAGATACTTTTGAAAGTTTAGCCAAAAATTCAAAAACATGCCTGTCCTACGGTGTATATCCTGATAAGTTATTCATGTCTGATAATTTCTATAATATCATTGAAGACGAAAGCAGAACATACTCATTTAATCTCGAGACAGTAAGAGAGTTCATGGTGGGTGAAGATTTCGAACTGTATAATTCAATGATTGATTCACTTAGTCCGGAAAATCCTGAAGTGGAGTTTACAACAAGCATAATGACACTGAAGCTTAATATTAAATATATCAGACATCATATAAAACGTATTTACGATTCAGAGGGTAATGCTGAAATGTATGTTTCATCACACCAGGACATTACCGATGAAGCAACATATGCCAATTCACTCAAAAAGCAGATATTTGAAAAGAATGAGCTCATCAAAGACCAGGATGTCCAAATCAAGGAAGCTCACCATAACATAAAAAACAGTTTAAACATTCTATTGTCACTTATACGCATGGAAGAGCACAGCAATATCTCTCTTGAAGAAATCATAGAGGATACCAAAACACATCTCAAATCAGTAAGTGTGATGCATGAAAAGATTTATCAGTCAGAAAATTTAGCTGACATAGAATTAAAAGGATATATTGATTCCATTGTCGAATCGCTATTTGATATATATTCATCAAAAATACAGTACATCTCAAAAGTGGAAGATATAAAATTAAATGCCAAACAGGCAAAATCCCTTGGATTAATAATTAATGAACTTATAAACAACACCGTAAAATACGCATTCCCTGATGGTACTCCCGGAAAAGTGGAAATAAGAATCGGACGACTTGACAAGAAAATTGAAGTTGAATACCGTGACAGTGGTGTGGGAATACCTGATAGCGTTGATTTTGACAATCCAAGCAGTCTTGGTTTGACAGTTATCCAAAACCTCACAAAACAGATTGATGGTAATATAGGATACACCTATGACAATGGAGCCTGTATAAAAATAGTATTTACTGAGCGTGAATGATTCTAGATTCAATCATCAGTATTGAAAACATTAACTATTATAGGTTTGTCAAATCACTTCCTGTTTAAAATATAGTAAACAGTTCTGATTGGAATGTTTAATGTCTGTGATATTTCCTTTGCGGTATAACCATCTTTTTTAAGCTGATTTACTTTTTCGTGGTCATGTTTGCGCTGCCTATTGTCAAATTTGGCATTTGCCTTTCGTAAAAGATAATATACACGATTAAGTGAAATGTCAAGCTTTTGTGAAATCTGCTTTGCGCTCAACCCTTCATCAGACAGTTTCAACACGTAAAACTCAATGCCATTGCTTTTGGATTCTGCACCCCAATTGTATTTCGTTTTGACGGTGATGTCCAACTGATCCAACGCATCAATATATGTCCTTGAAATTCTTTTATAGATGCTTGGTGAGCATGTAATCTCTTCAAGATTTGGATATTGCTCTATCATCTCAACAATCCTTGAAGATGACAGGGCCTTTGTAACATGTATTGTAGTGACAGTCTCATCCATATTTATCACTTTTTAATCAAATCCAGGAACTTCTTGGACTTGTCGCTTTTAGGATTTTTAATCTGGTTAATGTTTTTGATTTCCTTTTTGATTTTGGATTCGTTGATGTTGAATGCATTGCTTATGGTTTCAAGCTCAAGGTCTGAATTCAGATTTATTAAAGCCGCACCCAACGCCACATGGTTGAATTTGATGTTGGAATTGTGCATCTGCTTTTCAAACTTGAATTTCTCATATAAAAGCAGATCCATTTCAGAAATCGGAATGATTTTTATATCGGTAAACTCATTAAGAATCTCAATAATCTTTGCATAGGTTATCTGGAATACCTTACGCTGTTCACGGTCCAGCTCAACCCTTATGTATGGAAGCGGTCCGATGTTTATCTTACGGGCATTGTTTGAAGTGGTCATGTAATATCTGAACATGTCCCATAAAATCAGTGCAGAAGCGATATTTTTAAAGGTGTTCTTATATATGCTTTCCCTTACTTTCAAATCCCTTTTAAGGGATCTTGCCATATTTCCGAACTTGTCGACATAGTTGAGTTTCATGAACTTTTCTGTAATCTGCGCCTTTCTCCATGCATCTATCGCATTGTGATCGTACTTGTCGATGAATTCAGGTGTCTGGTTTTCAAATTCCTCAATGATTTCATCATACCTGTTGATTCTTTTAAAATCCGCAAGCCTTCTTTTGAGTATGTCATCCTTTATTTCGGAGATGATTTCCTGTGAATATCCGACATATGCAAGTGCAAGGGCGGTACGGGCATGCTTGTCATCGATGATTGCAGGCTTTGTCCTGTGCAGTTTCAATGCCTCAATACGTACGTTTCGACCGTATCTGCGCCTGACTTCCTCTTCATAATTGTCAACATATTCAGATTCAAGGGTAACGTTTTTTCTGATGAGCCGATTGTTGTCATCCCTGAATTTAATGACCAGGGTTATTGTCTTTACCACACCTTTACGTTCCTGTTTAAGAATATTCAAAACCTGCTTGAACGAATCCCTTGCATACTGGGACAGCTCACTTCTTAAAACCATATAATTTCCGGATAACGGAAGGTAAGGTATTATTTCAAGGCGATGGGTCAGTTCCTTGTTGACTTTGAAGGTGAAGCCTGTGCTTTTGCATGTGCACTGACCGTTGTTTTGCTTGTATTCCTCCATGGAATATTTCTTGTAGCATGAATTACATTTGATATAACCGAACTGCTCCAGATTTCCAAGTGCAATCTTATGTGAATCTATTGCTGATTTTACACGGTCAAGAATGTTCTTTTTTGCGTTTGCATTGGTTCTGAATATCTTGTTGTGGCGGCTGTTTTCACGTATCTCATCAGCGGTCATTTCGGCGATGGTTTTGGTTCCGTAGTTGTTGATGGATGCAAAGGGGGAAGTGTACCCCTGTATGTCCATATCCTCTTTCAACTTCATCAAATACTTTAATCTGTCATCTAACTTATAGTAAAGGTTTTTGAAATTTTCAAAATCTTCGATATCCTCAAGGCTAATCGAATCATTTGAAATTTTCTTTAAATAGCTTTCGGCTTTACTTACCAGGACAGATTCAGGCATTTTAATCTAATTATCATTTATTGTATTCTTTCACCGATTTCAGCTTTAACGTCAGGTGTGAGCAATGCACCGGAGTCTCCGGTAGCTAATATCATGCCTTCAGAGAGTGTTCCGAACAATTTGGCAGGTTGGAGGTTTGCAACCACGCAGACTTTCCTTTCTACTAATTCTTCTGGAGAGTAGAATTTTGCAAGTCCTGCAACAATCTGTCTTGGTTTTTCCTCACCGATATCGACCTGGAGCTTTAAGAGCTTGTCTGATTTTTCTATTTTTTCAGCTTCAAGAATTTGTCCGATTTTAATTACTACTTCATCAAATTGATCTATTGTTATCAAGTCACTCATATTTTCATCCTCTTTTGTTAGATTTTCTTTTAATTTAGCCTTTTGGGCTTCGATTTCTTTATCTTCAATTTTTTTGAATAATGGTTTGGCCTTGTTGATTTCATGACCTACAGGCAACGGTACTTTTGCATCCTGCCAGTTGTCAAGTGAATCTATATTCATTATCTCAGCAATCCTGTCTGCTTTTGTCGGCAGGAAAGGCTTTAATGTATAGGCCAATGTTTTTGCTAATTGATTGGATAAGTATAAACAGTTTGCAGCTTTCTGCACATCTTCTTTCACTGCTTTCCATGGTTCCTGGTCGTTGAAATATTTGTTTCCTTTTTTAGCTACCTTAAATATTTCAACCAGTGCTTCCCTGAATTCATAATCAGCTATCAATTCTCCTGCCTTGTCAGGAAGGCTTTCA
>JAUNXD010000142.1:3954-4599 GCA_030539985.1 Methanobrevibacter sp. | reverse complement strand
AGTATTTTACATAGTTTGTTATGGTTTTGTTTGAGATTTTAATATTCATTTCTTCTTTATAGTATTCTGCAATACTTGAAGCGGAGAATATGTTTCCTATATTGTCAAAAATGAATGTTGTCAGTCTTTCGAGGAGGTCAATGTCTCTTATCTGATATCTTTTGACAATGTCTTTATAGAAAATTGAGTTAAATAAATCATCAAGGTAGTTTATTTTTTGTGTATCTTCAAGTAGGAATGTCTGGGGCATTCCACCATATTGGAGATATTCATTGAACATGTCAAAACTGTTGGATTTCTGATGGAAGTCGAGAAATTCCTGATATGAGAAGGGGTACATTTTTATTTCATAATATCTTCCAGTCAGGTGGGTTGCCAGTTCTCCTGATAGTAAATTTGAGTTGGAACCTGTGATGTAAATGTCGCAGTCATAATCTACTTTGTATCCTGCAATTGAACGTTCCCATTTTTTAACATTTTGGATTTCATCAAAAAACAGATATACTTTTCCTTTTTTATTTTTAATGGATTTTTCAACAATTTTATCCAATTCATTATTGTTTTTGACATTTTTATATTTTTTACTGTCAAAATTAATGAGTATTATGTTATATTCTTTTACCCCTCTTTTGATGAGTTCTTCTT
>JAUNXD010000142.1:0-3944 GCA_030539985.1 Methanobrevibacter sp. | reverse complement strand
CTATACTCGATATCTTTTGCCGTATCCAGTTCGATAGTAATGATCTGATCAGGAGTAACACCGTGCTCAAGCAAATAATCTCTGAATATCGTTCTGAGAAGATATGATTTTCCACATCTTCTGATTCCGGTAATCACTTTGATTAATTCATTATCGATTAACGGAATAATTTCTTTCATGTATAAATCTCTTTGAACCATAACAATATTGCATTTTTTTAGGTATATAAAACTAACTTTTTAAATTTTTTAAAATTTAAGTTTTATAATGCTGACTTTTTATTTTTTTCTGAAAGTTAGGCTTATAAATTACAATTTGACACAGTACCCTCACGATTGAAGTAAACTGCACCACCATCACCAGTTGCATTGTTGCCAGCAAAATTACAATTTGACACAGTACCCTCACGATTGAAGTAAACTGCACCACCATTATTAGAAGCAGAGTTATTAACAAAATTACAATTTGACACATCACCATCATCAATGAAGAAAACTGCACCTCTACGGTATGCAGTGTTATCAGTAAAATTACAATTTGTCACAGTACCAGAATAAATGTAGATAGCACCACCATCACCAGTTGCATTGTTGCCAGTAAAATTACTATTTATCGTCCCAACGATGACTGTATTAATGCAAGTTATGTGGCAATGGTACTTGGTGGGCAGTACATACTTTGATGATTATAATGTTTATTCACCATAAAACTAACAACCCAAATACTTGAAGAAAGCTCTCATAATTTTAACTGCTGATGATTTTTAAATCAATTTATTAATCAAAAATTCTATCTGCTAATACATTAGTTGCCGGCATAGCTACTTTTATAAATCCATGTAGAAGTTCTAAAATTTTATGATTTGACATGTTTGGAGTTTGATTTCGATGGATTTGGAAATATTTTTTAATATTTTAGTATCCAAATGGTATTGTAATTTCGAAATTTTTAATGTGTTTCAATCTGGAATCTCTTTTTTTCATCTATCAGTAATAAAAGTGAAATCGGTGAAATGGACTTGTAGAAAGTTGCTTATATCTTAAAATATTCTTTCATTGGAATAGTAATCGTAAATCAGGAATACATGTTTAGATTTAAAATGGATTTATAGGAGTTTTTGCCTTAGATACTTATTTTTTTTTCACTTGAAAATATTACTTTTCAAATGCTCTCTCACTTCATTTAAATATAAAGTCATTCATAAGAATTGGTACTAATATAGTTTTTTCAGGGGATAAAAATTAACTGAAAAAATGTGAGAATATGTCTGAAAAAGAATTTGAAATAAGAAAAGATGGAAAACCTTATATGCAAGCTGCAGAATCCGAACTAGAGCCATTAGATACTTTACTTATACTTGAAGCGTATCCATATATTCAAGAAGCAATGGATGGGGAAAATTACGAACTTAATAACCTCATGTGCATGATTTTTGGTGAAATAGTATTTGAAAACAAGGTTGTGGGATTTTCAACATATGATATAAGGAATAACCTCGAGATGATAATGACTGAATGCTATATTCTGCCTGAATTTAGGGGAAAACGTCTGTTTTTCGATGAAATCTGTAAGATGCATTTTGCAGCCCCTAGATTTGGAATAATGCAGCCTACCCGCAATGTCATTGAGTTATTGCTTAATTATGCATTTGCAAAATATGCAACAGATGACATTGTTGTAAGCGCTATAGATTTGTATTTGGATCCATTTGATGTGAAATCAGATAAGGGTGATGAATTTCTCTCTCTTCAGGTTCCTCCATCAAATTTCTATGATGCAGGCATCTGTTCAACCCTTTTTGTTCATGATGGAGAAGTGTTTTACCACGATCTTCTTGAAAATGATAAAAGAAGAGGAATCATGAGGAAAAAACTCGATAAAGGTTATTTTTCAAATATCAAAGAACTGTTTTCCAAAAATAGGGAAGAATATGGGGAATTGATAGTTGAATTGAAAGATGAGCTGCCGGATAATAGATTAGGTTATGATGTCATCGTTGGTTATGGTGACGGATTATCTGATTATATGCAGGGAATGGTTGATAGTGATGTAATTACCTATGACAATGCTGTTTCAATTAGAACACAACTGATTAAAGAGTATGATGCAGGCATTATTGATGACAGCAATATTGAGGACAGATTTAATGTTTTATCCAGTTCTCAGGAAGTAACTATAAAAAATTTTGATGAATTAAAAGAGTTAGTTGATTCAGGTCAATTGGATGATCCGGTAGGTATATTCAAGGATTTGGTTGCCATCGTTGGAGATAATAGTCAATTGGGCAATGAAGTTTTCAATGCATTAGTGAACCGCAATGAAGCTGAAATCCAAAGACTCTTGTTAAATCATCTGGAAAATGAGGAAAATTTAGGTATTGAATATTTAAATTCTCTTGAAGATGATGGTTCCTTAAGTGTTGAGTTTTTGGATTCTCTTGAGGATGATTTTGAAGATGAGGAATCTTATAGGAAATCTGTTAGAGAAATTCTTAAAAATAAATACCGATTAAAAGATTCAACCTATATTCAAGATAGTGATTATACTCTGGAAACATTCAGGGTTCTTGAATCTTTGGAATATGGTGACAATTATTATGATGCATTAAATGATGAATATATAGAAGCACTTGAATCTCCCGAAGCAGTAACCAAATTTTTATCAGATTCAAAGTTCATCAAAAAAGATGGAATTATTGAAGTTGATTGGTTTGAAAAAGCACCTAAATGCCCTAATCCTTATTTGAGAAAAATTTTAAGGGATAATAATCTTGAAAGTGAAGGTGAAAAAGAACAACTCATAAAAAGGCTTGCAGAGAATAATGTTACCTTAGGAGATTCATATAAAATCACTTCTAAAGGTAGGAATTACTTAAATGAATTTTCCTGGATTGCTTTTTATGAGGAATTTTTCAATGAGTTTGACTTCAATGACTATCAAAAATATCTTGATTCTCATGAAGGAAACATTAAGGATGTATCACTGAGATATGTAAATGAACATCTAAAATTGGCCCGTAAAAACAGGGATGAATACTATATTGATGAATGTGAATATGTCAAAAATGAGCTTCTTGAAGAAGCCGATGAGTTTCTCAGCGATTTAAATAATCCTGAGTGAGCTTGCACTCGCTCATGCATTTTGTACATCCAAGACCCGCTTTATATTGGTCAATTATGTACTCTCTGCAGGCTTCAATGTCAATGATGTCTGCTCTATTCAATCTATCATTCCATTTTTGGGGATTTATTGCATCAACAGGACATGCTTCCTGGCAGTTTGTACACTCATCACACTCAGAATCAGTAATTGGGGTTCCAACTTCAAGAGGCATGTCAGTCAAAATTCCTCCAAGGGCAACTGCAGAACCGTACTCTGGAGTAACAAAAAGTGCTGAGCGACCAATCCATCCGAGTCCCGCCTTGGTGGCAATGGTTTTATATGGGAGAATGCTCAATAGTTTTTCCATATCACACTCGTTTCTCTTCATTGTAAGGGCAAATGCATCATATCCGAGATTTTTAATGTATCTCTCGCATTTGTGGGATATTTTGGTTAATTTTCCGATTTGGTGGTGAAATGACTTCCAGTACTTTTCATAGTCCTCATCTATGACCAGTTGTATGGTTTCTTTTGGGATTTTTAAAACAAGACTTATTCCATTTGGATAATCAACAAATTCGCTGGCAACACCTTCAACGTCAGCAAAACCAACTTTGCTTGTGCCCAATTCCATCAGGTATTCCTTAAGCTCATTCATCTCGGACATAATATTTCATATATTTTAAGGGCATATATAAATTTAGGGATGAAATTTAACTTTAAAGATTATAAGCAATTAAGTTAAATATTAAATACAGTGATTAGATGAAAGATATTGATGTTTTAATTGAAGCTTTACCATACATTAAAAAGTTTCACGATGAAAAGATTTTAATTAAATA
>JAUNXD010000141.1 GCA_030539985.1 Methanobrevibacter sp. | reverse complement strand
TATCTTCAGAATAGCTAAAATAACTGATAAATGTGTCAAATGTGAAATCTGTATTCAGACATGCCCTGTCTCAGCAATCAAGCTAATTAACAATACAATTAGTTATGACCATGAAGACGAACGTGAAGTGATCGAATACAATTTGGCCAATGTCAGCTGTGCTCATCGTGTAATCCGCATGAATAATATTTCAATTGATTATACAGTTGATGATAACAATTGGGATGATTGTGCCAATTTATGTCCAACAAATGCATTTACAATGGAATTTAAAGAATTCTTTGAGAATTTAAATATGGATCTGGGGATAGAGCTAATTGATGATGAATTATATCCATATATTAATGAAAAAATGTGTCGTGAAATCTCACTGAATGACTTTGCGATTAGCCTGGATAGGTATATTGGACCTATTATTCATAGTAGATTAATAGAAATTAACCATGAATCCTGTGTTAATTGTTATTTATGTGAGGAAAACTGCCCAACTGGGGCTATAGAGTTAGTGGATGGTGAAGTTGTCCTGGACAATGACAAATGCATAAGATGTACTGAATGTACAAACCATTGTCCTGTAGGAGCATTGAAAAGAGTTGAAATAAAATAAAAATGGGGTCTGTTTATGAGAGCAAAAGAGTTAATGGATAAAGATTTTGTATACCTCAACGCTGATGACAGTGTTGTTGAAGCTTCAAAAGCTATGGAACATGTCAGACGTTTTACCTGTCCTGTTGTAAACAATAAAAAACAATTGATCGGATGGATTACAGCATTTGACATAACAAAAGGTTTAAGAGAAGGAAACGAGAAAATTTCAGAGATTATGAGCAGTTGTGAAGAGGTTTCAACAGTTCATGAAAATGATCCTGCAAGAAAGGCAGTAATTTTAACCGCAAACAATAAATTTGTTACAGTGCCTGTTGTAAATGATGACAATCAGGTTATAGGAATGGTTCGTGCCTGCGATATTGTGGAGCTCTTGTCAAACCTTTATGACATCAAGGTTGAAAGCTTATATAAGGCCATGCAAAACCAACTTAATGGAGTAACATGGGAAGAGCTAATGTCTGCATCTGCATTGGTATCTAAAAAAACCACTGGTGTAAAGATTTCTCCTGAAGAATATGAAGCAAACATTATGAATTCCACATTTGGAGAAGCTATCTGGGCTACCGGAGGACTTGAAAAGTTCTTTGCAGGACTGATCTCAGTCGGTGAAATGGTAATTGCCCGCAGAGTAGGCAGAGCGAAAAAATAGATTCAAGTGATAATGATGAGTGAATATAATGAATATCAAGGCAAAACAATCCTGGTAACTGGTGGAGCAGGTTGTGTTGGAAGTAATCTGACCCGTAAATTTGCTGATTTGGGTGCTGAAAAGGTAATAATTTTGGATAATCTTTCATCAGCATATGAATGGAATATTTCCCCAAAAGACAACATTGAATTTATTCAGGGAGATATTTTGGATGATGCCGTTTTAAAAAGGGTGTTCAAGCAGAGCCCCGATTATGTATACCATTTGGCAGCACATTTTGCAAATCAAAACAGTGTTGACAATCCTGAAAAGGATTTGATGGTAAATGGTATAGGTATTTTAAAGGTGCTTCAATATGCGCAGCTCACCGGTGTAGACAGGTTTGTTTACTCTTCATCAGGCTGTGGAGTTTATGGACTTGACTCCAAAATGCCGTTTGAAGAACATGATATTTCAATCTCACTTCATACCCCATACCAAGTAACAAAACTCCTTGGAGAACTATATACCAACTATTTCCACAATTTATATGATATGAACATAGTAAACGCAAGATTTTTCAATGTATTCGGACCGGGTGAGGTTCCGGGAAAATACAGGAACGTAATTCCAAACTTCATGTTCTGGTCTAAAAACGGTCAGGCACTGCCGATTACAGGTGACGGTTCAGAAACAAGGGACTGGACTTTTGTAGATGATATCTGTAATGGTTTGGTGGCCATGGGTATTGAAGAGGAAGCTATTGGCGAAGCAATCAATTTGGGTTCCGGAAAAGATCACAAAGTAATTGACATGGCAAACAAGATAAATGCACTAACCGGAAATGAGGCCGGAATCAACTATGTTGCCCGCCGTGACTGGGATGCAAAAACCAAGCTGCTGTCTTCAATTGAAAAGGCCAAAGACATCTTAGGATATTCTCCTAAGGTTTCATTTGATGAAGGTCTTGAAAGAACTCATGACTGGTTCTGTGAAAACTGGGATGACATTCAAAAGTCAGCTGAGTTCTAAAATCATTTGGAAATTAATTTTCCAACTTTTTTTCATTTTTCATGATTAATTATTTATAGGTTCATAAATAAACTGTATTAATGTTTTAAGGTGAATTTATGCAGTTGAAAACAAAATTTATTATTGTTTTATTGGTTTTATTGTTTTTAAACATAGCAGTAGTTTCCGCTAATGATGCTAATACTACTGAAGTTTGTCAAATCGATGAGGAAGTCACATTGGAAATTGAAGATAGTGTCGAGGAACCTTTAAGCACTGATAATGAGACAAATGTGACTAAGACAACTCCAGATATCACAGTCAGTTCAACCAGCGTCAAAAGTAAGGACACATTGGAAATTTACCTTAAAAATTCAACTGATAATCCGATACAGTCCAAAACATTAAATGTCACTTTAAACAATAAGCTGTATTCTCTCAAAACCGATTCTAAAGGAACAGCAAAATTGGGAATTAATCTTGCGGCAGGTAATTACAAACTGACTATAACCTTTGGCGGTGATGATAACTACACTTCCGTTTCAAAAACATTTGACATTCAAGTGTCTAAACTTAAAACTAAAATTACAGAATCCGCAAATTTTGTTGTAAAGGGAAATCGCTTATATTTCTATTTGGTTGACAGTAATGGAAATCCAGTTTCAGGAAAAAAAGTCACTATAAAATATAACGGAAAAACCTATACCAAAAAAACCAATTCAAAAGGCCGTATAAGCATCAAGCTTAAATCGAAGGCCACCATTAAAGTCAAATATAAAGGTGACAGCCAGTATGGGGCATCATCTAAAAAGATAAAAATACATGTTACAAAATCAAGATCCATTAAGATTGGAAACTCAAAATTACTTACAAAGGGATATTTACGGGTTTACATTAAAATTAATGGCAAAGCAGTTTCCAAAAAAGTTACTTTAATCATCGGCGGTAAAAAGATAACTAAAAAAGCCAATTCAGAGGGTATTGTTGTCTTCAAGCCGGAAGTCAAGGCAAATCACTATACTGTCAAGGCAAAAGTGGGAAAATATTATTCCGCTAAAAATATTAAATGCTATGAAGGAAACGTTAAGGATCCCCTCAATGAAAGCATTCCCTATAAAAATGGGGCTCCCGATATTGATGTGATGCCTGCAAATTATGTGATGGGAGATGACAACGCAAAATACACTCTTAAAAAATCACAATATCGTGAAGTCTTAAAAAGGGACAGTTACTGTCTGTTTTTAAACAGTAAACTTACGAAATACACTTTCTTCAAGACAAAAAGTCATCCAAATCTTAATCATATTATCAAACGTGAAAAATGGAACGTTATTGAAAGGGCAATCAACACCAAACTTGTTAAAAAGAATAAGCATGGCTATTGGCCGGGTAAAATAACCGTTTCACTTAAGGGCAAATCATACAAGTATCCTTATGTTCGTGATGTTCAGGGCAGTGGATATACATGCGGTCCGACTTCCTGCAGTATGTGCAGTCAGGTTTTAAAGAATTATGTGTGTGAAAAATACATTGCAAAGCTGGCCAAAACCAACAGGCAGGGAACCAAATGTTCCAACATGATAAAGGCCATGAAAAAGAACAACATGGTTGCCACATACTTTTATAAAGCGTCATTCAATAAGGCATTGAATGAACTCAAAAATGGTGGTGCGGCTTTGGTGTTCCATGCAAAGAACCATTATGTCAGTATTTTGGATATCAGCAGCAACGGCAAGAAAGTATTGGTAAGCAATTCCTATGGAAGCTATGACAACATTCCAACCAAATGGGTTAAGGTCAGTTATCTCAAAAAGAAATTTTCCCACTGGGAGGAAAGCCTGATTATCAAGCTGAATTATAAGCTGTCTGATCCGACTATAACAAGCATTAATAACTATTTCAACAGCATGGGAAAAAATTGGGTTGCTCAAAACACTCATCATTCAATTGGAAAAACATGATTTCATGTTTTACCCAATCATTTTAATTTTATTGAATTCAAATGAGATTTATAATTACTTTTAAATACTTTAAAACTCAAATATTGGAGTATGGATTTGAATTTCGACTTTACTGAAAAAAGAGTAATTATTACTGCATTTTTCTGTATGGCATTCACCATAGCAAACTTAATAACTGTTAAGATTATTAATATAGGATTTTTAGGAATGGAAACTCCTGCAGGAGTTTTAATCTATCCTTTAGTATACATTTTAACCAATGTGATTGCTGACGTTTACGGCGAGAGAACCGCACGCAGAACCATTATATTAGGTATCTGTGTTGATGTGTTATTTGTGTTCATGACAACTTTAATACTATTCTTGCCTTCTCCAGACTTCTTTACTGGAGATTCAAGCTTAGCA
>JAUNXD010000140.1 GCA_030539985.1 Methanobrevibacter sp. | reverse complement strand
ACTCCACTAACAAGTGTAATCAGACCTAACTTAATGACCAAACCGGCTACCTTAATCATTCCTAAGGTAACAGTCGGAGATTTGGATGATGCAAGTAAGATTTTCGGACCTGCACAGACTGCAGTTGCAAGAGCAGTTGCGGATGCTGTAGAAGACGGATACATTCCAAAAGATATTGTCGAAGACATTGTAATCAACGTCAGTGTATTCATTGATCCGTCCGCAAAGGATTTCAGAAAAATCTATCAGTACAATTACGGAGCAACCAAACTGGCTATCAGAAGAGCAATGGAAGGATATCCAGACATTGAGAAAGTGCTTGCAGAAAAAGACCGTGGAACTCACCCAATCATGGGATTCAAAGTCAAAAAACTCTGGAGCCCACCATACCTGCAGGTTGCACTTGACCTTGACAATGAAGCGGCAATGGAAAGAATCATCTCAGAACTGCCTGACAATGACAGAATCCTCTTAGAGGCAGGTACACCTTTAGTCAAAAAATTCGGTGTCGGCATCATAGGCAAAATCCGTGCTTTAAGGCCGGATGCATTCATCATTGCCGATTTGAAAACCTTGGATGTAGGTCGTGTGGAAGTTAAAATGGCAGCTGACGAAACAGCTGATGCAGTTGCAATTTCCGGTTTAGGTACCATCGAATCAATCGCAAAAGCAATCCATGAAACCCAAAAACAGGGAATCTATTCTATCCTTGACATGATGAACGTAAAAGGATTTGAAGAAAAACTCGCTCAGCTTCCGGATGACCTGAAACCTGACATCGTCTTACTGCACAGAAACGTTGACATGGAATCATACAGAGCAGAGCACGGTGAAGACGTAAGCGACATGACCGAGTGGGGTAACATCAAAGACATCAAAGCCACACTTGGAAGCAAAGGTCTCATTGCCGTTGCAGGCGGTATAAAACCTAACAACGTTGAAGAAGCTATTGACAAAGGCGCAAACATCATCATTGCAGGAAGATACATTATCGGTTCCAGAGATGTAAGAAGAGCCGCACAGGACTTCCTTGAACATTTCGACCCGGATCCGGACAACATGAGACTTGCAATGGATGAAGATGAAAACATTGAAGTAAAAGAGTAAATTAGATTCATTCTAATTTACAACCTATTTTTTTTTAGTGATATTATGGGATTTTGCAATTCATGCGGACAGCCAATCGTAAAGGAGGACTACGGCACAAACAAGGACGGAAGTCTCAATCCTGAATTCTGTAAGGACTGCTATCAGAACGGCGAATATACAGAACCTGATATTACATTGGAGGAGATGATTGTTCGTAAAACAAAAGAGATGATGGAGAAAAATCCAAGGCTTGCTGAAACTCAGGCAACTGGGATTACAGCAATGTTTATTCCTGGACTTAAAAGGTGGAATCCGGAGTTTCAGGACGACTATAAAACTCTCTAGGATCTGTTCAGCATAAATTCTTTAACTTTACTGGCTATTAACTCATCATGAGTTTGATTAGCTTTCATAGTATATAATTCTTCCTGCAAATCATTGAATCTGTCAACCAGTTCATTGTATTCCACAAGAAGTGAATCGTAATCTTTTTCTAACTCTTCATTTATTTCATAGATTTCAGCATAACTTGTTTTGGTGTTGAGGTTTTCCTGTTTGAGATGATCGTATTTTGTTGAAACCTGATTGTAGCTTGCACGAATTGAGGACTGTTCCTCTTTTAAAGTGGAGCATTTTGTTTTCAGGTTTTTGTTTTCTTCCTTGATGCTTGAATATTTTGTCTTCAAATTCTCGTTTTCGGTTTTGATGTTGACGAACTTGGTTTTAAGATTTTCGTTTTCGATGATGAGCTTGGAATGCTTGTCCTTGATGGTTTCGTTTTCTCTTCTCAGGGAATCGATATTGTCCTGGTGAAGGTGTTCATACTTGATTTCCATTTCACTCAACGCCTGATTTTTAAGTTCGATTTCGGCCTTGAGCTCATTTATTTCCTTTTCAAATTCCAAAGTAGATGCATCCCCTGTATTTTCAAGTTGTCTTTCCAATTCCTTCACTTCCTCAACATATAAATAATTAGCTATTTTAAGTATTTCTATTTCTTCCTCTCTACTTTTGAACTCTTCGATTTCTGAATTTGGGATAATAAGGACTTCCTCTTTGTTTTCATAGATGTCTTCGTTTTTGGGAACGGTGATTTGTATCTGCTCTGTTGTATATTTCTTTCTCTCACCATTTTTCAGTGTCCTGTTATACTCTCTTGAATACTTTTTTACGATACCATTCCCAAATTTCATATTATCCCCTAGTTGTTAATAATTAACTTTTTGTTTTCTAGTTAAATAAATATTTGCTAGATGGAGTAATACTTTTTCATATTTTATGATGAATTATGTAATAATCATATATTTAAATGTGTGATTTAAATAGAATATTAGATAACATAAAGGTCGAGTTAATATGAAAAAATATTTCATTCTTTTAATTTTAACAGTTATTTTTGCATGCTCATGTACCTGCATATATGCCAGTGATGTTCAGGATGCTTTAAATGTCACAGATGAAGATTCTCTTTCAGATTATATGAATAATAGGACAACTGATTTCGGCATCGCATCCGGAGGGGTTGATGTAGTTGATGTAAATCCATGGGATGCGCAAAAGATAAGATATGAAGAAAATGTTACCATTAATGGAGTTCAAAAAACTGTTAAGCGTGAAGGATACTACGGGTATCTGTCATATGATGTTCCGGAAAATGTAACAATAAAGTCATCTATTTTATATGCCAATGTATATTCAGGCAGTGCACAGCCAAGCTATGCACTGGGGGCAAAATTCACGATTAATGGAGAATCCTTTGCAAATGAAACATTATTCATTGACCAGGGGTCCATTGATGGTGAAATTTATGAGCTAAATGATTATATAACTAAAGTATATTCAGATTATGAAATGAGATATGACATAACCGATAAAATTCAAAGTTTAACCGGTACAACAGTAAATTTTACAATGCTTTCCCATGATTTAAAGGCGGAAATGGAAAAGAATTTTGATGGAAGAATAAAATGGCTGGCACTGGTCACTGTTTATGATGACGGGGATGATGATGAAATCTATTATTGGATTCGTCACGGTCAAACCTGGATGGACACACCATTATATATTGACTATGCAACAAGATCTTTAGGAAAAACGGATTATTTCAATATTGATTCGGTTTTACTTTCAAGCGGTACAACTCAAATAGATGTCAACGGGGTTTCATGCAATTCACTTGATGAAGGGGATGTTTGCACAATCAGCGGAGGATATTATCAGCGCCATATTTATAATGCCACAAATCTTTACAATGCTTCAAGTGATACTCATATTAAATACGGTCCGGGGGCAGGATGGGCAGGCACTCCATCTTTAAAACTTGTTTTAACCGTTATCAAATCAACTCCTAGAAAAGAGAACATTTCATTAAACATTTCAGATGTTCACACTGTCGGAGGATTTACATTCAATGATGATGTAACACCTATCAATGCTCACTTCACTACAAATAAGCCGGGTAAATATTTAACCAGACTGTATGTTGACGGCATTAAAGATGATGAAATATTCCTTTACATTCCGCAAGACGGATGTGATTTCGAATTGGTTGACATGAATACCTATGGAAAGGAATATAATATTATAAATGGTCCAAAATCTGTGAATTATACAATAGCGGTATATGACTGTGGAGTTATTGTTGACTCATATACATTTTCATCACCCGTTAAATACTCTCCACTCAATGTTAAGTTAATTTCATCTGATATCAATGTAAAATACCCAAATAATGTAACTTACACTGTAAAATTAACAGATATGGCAGGTAATGGCTTGGCGAATGTTTCACTGAAGGTTATGCTTAATGAGGAGACATATTATCCGCGCACTGACGAAAACGGTAGTGTCAGCGTAAATGTTAATTTGCCCGTTGGAGTTTATGATGTCAGATGTGATGTTTCACAGTCTGAAATTTACAACTGTTCAGGTTGCATAAACAATGTCAGGTTAACCGCATCCGATATTAGTGTTAAATGCGGTGAAAATGCCTTATTTAAAATTAATGTTTTGGATGATGAAAACAATTCTTTAGGCAATGTATCCTTAAATATCACTGTTGACAATAAGGTATATCACATTATAAGTGATGAAAACGGCATTTCAACATTAAGTATCACTCTTCCTATGGGTAATTTTTTAATAACCTCTTGTGTCAATGATTTGGTAATTTACAATTCTTCTTTGATTGCAAATAAGATTAATGTCATGTCTCAGGCAAAATTAACCGGATCTGATGTTGTGATGTATTTTGGAGCTGGAAAATATTATAAGGTTCGTGTTTTTGCAGATGACGGTAAACCCCTCAAGGGTGCAGTGGTTTCAATTGCAATTTCAGGAAAAACAGTTAAGGTCGCTACTGATAATAACGGTTATGCATCATATAAGATTGCCTTAAAAGCAAATACCTATCATGTTACAGCCACTTATAAAAATCTTAAAGTTTCAAATAAAATAGTTGTAAAACCTGTTTTGACCGCTAAAAACATTTCCAAAAAGAAAGCTAAAAAAATCAAGTTCACTGCAAAGC
>JAUNXD010000017.1 GCA_030539985.1 Methanobrevibacter sp. | reverse complement strand
AATTGAAGTGAAATTAGAATATTTAACATAGATACTGCCCCCACTAGAAGCGTAATTATCATCAAAAATGCATGAATTAACAGTAAGATTACCATTCTCTATAAATATTGCACCAGCATTCCAATCTTCAAAAACTGCATCTTGAAATACAATATCTTTTAAAACTACATTTCCTGCATTTGTGATTTGGAATATTCTTGAAGCATTCATTCCATCAATCACATGTCCATTACCGTTTATTGTTAAAGATTTGGTGATTTTTACACCATCAACATTTCCAAAATTAGAATTATAATAATAATCGTTTTCAAGTTCGATTGTGGAATCAGGTTCTGCTGCGTTTATCTTATTTTGAAGTGCGGTGAACGTTCCACTGTCCTTACTTTCCAAAATATCTGTAAAATCATCTGATTCTGTAATATCTATATTATCATCAATTCCCAATTCATCACAACTGACATTGTTAAGTATATCATCAGCCGAATCACCGGCACTAACCAATGATAAAGATCCAATTGCAATAACAAATAGGAAAAAGATAAAAATTTCCCTTTTGTTTAACATGATACTTAATATATATTTTTAGATATTTTAGAGTATCTATTTAAAATAAAAAAAGTAAGTAAATAGAAATTGCCTATTTACTTTTTAACGGTTATTTTAACTTTTTTGGTAACTTTATTATAGTATGCATTACCTGCAAAGTTTATGTTTGCCTTATAGTTTCCTTTTTTGGTGATTTTAAGCTTGAATGTAGCTTTTCCTTTGGCATTGGTTTTTGCCTTGAATGTTTTCTTTTTGATTTTTATTTTAACCCAAACGTTTTTAAGGGCTTTTCCATAGCTGTCCTTTAATGTTATGGCATATTTTTTGGTTTTTGTTTTAAGCTTAAAGGTTTTCTTTTTGGCAGTAACCTTCACATTGGCTTTCTTAATCACTACCTTTACGGTAATCGCTGAGCTGAAGTACAGTCCGTTGCCGTCAACGCTTATGTATGCATCATAAGTATTAGGTGGCAAATCAACCGCCAGACTGGCCTGACCGTTGGCATTAGTAATCACTGATAAGACTTTGCCGTTTAGGCTGATGTGAACCAAAGTGTTTGCTATCGGTTTTCCATAGCTGTCCTTTAAGCTTACCCAAAGATCGCCATTCTGACCATATGTTTTTATCAGACCAGGAGAGGATAAAACAGGCATGGTTCTTCCGGATTGGTCACTGACATAAAGGATTCCAGGTTTTACCGTATAACTGCTTATAACGCCATTGCTGGACAGCACTCCATTAAGAGTGTATGTTCCATAACCTATTGAAGAGGTATTCAGGTAATATCCTCCGAATTCCATGGCATATTCCAAGTTAAGACTGTTTTGCCTGCCGTTCTGATCTGTTAAGGTAAGAATCAGATTCGCCGCCTTCCATGGGGCGAATGGATTTCCATCCTCATCTTCAAATCGGCAAACACGAATGTACTGACCTTTTATTACCCCAACATTATTGAAAACCAAGTTTAATGGTACTTTACATTGCACTTCATCCTCACCATAAAAAACAGATGCATATTCATAGTCAATCCTGTTATTCTTTAAGTTTAACTCGCCATAACAGGTATTATCTTGTCTGTAATGATATCCGAACCTGATTGGAGTGTCTTCGTTTGATTTGATAACTGAATTTCTTAAATCGAAATAACCTACAGCATAGATTGTACTTCCCCATCTGGCTGAATTATTGGCGAAGTTGGAATCTGAAATTAAACATTCGCTATCAGTATAAATAGCACCGCCTGAGTAATTGGCAAAATTATTGGCAAATTCACAGGAAGTGAAACTCACATGAGTCATGGACTTTTCATCATCAATACCTATCAAATCAATCGCTCCACCGTAAAGGGCAGAGTTTTTAAGGAATTTGGAATTCCGGACAATATAATTTCCTTTATATTCCATGTAAATGGCACCGCCATATTTTCCTGAGTTATCATAAAATTCAGAGTTTTCAATTAGGATTTTACCTGCCATATACATGGCTCCTCCACTTATGTTTGCATGGTTATTGGTGAAATTACATGAAGTCACATTAATGGAAACATCATACAATCCCCCCTCATCAATTCTTAAATAAATGGCTCCGGAATAATTGGCGTAATTATTGGTAAACCTTGAATTGGTAATGAGGCTTCCCTTACGGGAATAGGTCTCCTTGCCTATATAAATCGCACCAGCAATATTGGAAGCGGAATTATCGGTGAATGTACAGTCATCTATCAAATATGCATTATAAACAGCACCACCTAATCCAGCAGAATTGTTGATGAATCTTGATTCGATAATGGATTCAACTTCGTAAACTGCTCCAGCACCTGATTTTGCGGAATTCTTAACGAAAGTACAATTTTTCACAAGGTTTGCATTGGCAATTGCTCCTCCGGCATTTTTTGCGTAATTATCCTCAAAATAGGAATCGTAAATATGTGTTTCAATAAACAATAAAAGACTCATATCGGATTTCATCATCTGCCAGTTGTTGGCATAAATAGCTCCTCCATTATTTGTAGCAGTATTGTTGATGAATCTGGACTTGTAGGTTTTTAAAAATTTATTTACATGTAACGCTCCACCATAACTCGCATTGTTGTTGGTGAAATTGGAATTATGGATGTTTAGACTGTCAAATGAATAAATCGCTCCACCGCCAAGAGTTCCAAATGGATCCAATTCATCTGTTATCACAGTATTGGTGATAAATTCACATTCATAGACATTGATATCATTATGAACAAGTATTGCCCCTCCAGAGGAATATGCCAGATTATCTGAAAATATACAATTCCTGAATTCGTTTGAAGTGGAACTGGAAAACAGTGCGCCTCCTGAATTGGCTGTATTGTTTTTAAATATGCAGTTTGTGATATTGTTATAGTATGAAACAATGAATAGGGCTCCACCGATATATTTTGCATTATTGTTTGTGAAATTTGTATCAGAAACCCTGACAGTTCCAATACCTGTGAAATAAGCTGCAGAACCATGTTTGAGTGCAGAATTACTGTCAAAACAGGAATTTTTAATATTGGAATTTCCGGTACTTATCAGGTATACTCCCCCACCGACATCGGCCAAATCATTGATGAATCTGCAGTTATTTACATCAATGTCAAACAGTGAGTAGATTCCTCCACCGTATTGTGCCGCTTTGGAATTTATGAAACTGCAGTTGTTCAATGTGACGTTGCGAGCGGCAATATAGACTGCACCGCCGTTAGGTGAAACTGTATTGTTGAATATTATGTTTTTCAAAACAACATTGTCTGCGCTCACGTAGAATCCTGTGGCCTTGGAAAGTCCGTCAATGACATGTCCGTTTCCGTTGATTGTCACTGTCTTGTTGATGTGGACTCCATACTCTCCGTCATCAAACATTTCATCATAGAAGTAATTCCTGTCAAGAGTGATTTCTGATTTAGGCTGTGCGTTATTGACAATGTCCTGAATGGAGTTGAATGGATTGCCTGAACCGTTATGAGTGACTGTGAACTTGAAGTTAATAACATTGGATCTATATAAATTATCCTTATATTGGACAGAGAGAGTGTGCTGGCCTTCAGCCAAATTGACATTGAAAACTGCAACGCCGTTTCTGATTTGGGCATAATAGGTCTCCCCGTCAATTTCAAATTTAAGAAGACAATAATTGAGAGCATTAGGATCAACACCATCAAATGTGACCTTAATGTTTATATTTTTTGTATTTACTGAGTCAAATTGTGGAACGTTGATTCTTATGTCGGTTAAGGTAATGTTTTGGGTGAATGCCTTAATACATGCCACATTACATACACCATTAAAATCATATAAATCATACCAGTTTACGCCATCCAAACTGATGAATGAAACGTTTTGGGAAAATGTCTTTTTGGTGATTTCCTCTGCTGAGCATACAGGTATACAGTTAGCTCCCTTATTGTGATTGTTTACGAGAATTGTGAATTCATCATCCTTGTCGAGCTGAACGGCATGATTGAATGGGATTGTGTAATATCCTGCAGCAGCAGTACCTTCTTGAGTCAATTCAAGGTGGCCGTTCCTGTAGACCTTTACTGTGAAATTGGTCTGATTGTCGAAATATGTTGAAAATGCTGATAAAAGACAGTCGTTATCTGCCTTGAATATGTTTTTAAAGTAAATTGTATCATTGTAGTGATAAAATTCTGACACTCCTGCAAAATCGTACTGATAGATTTTTGTATATGGATTGTTATCTGTGAAAACGAATGTGTAGGCGTGCAAGTCCTTGTGAATCTGTTCGGATATCTTATGGTCATATGACAGATAACCGAAACCATTGTTTTCCCAATCCGGACCCCAACTGTTTTTAAATATCCATGCACCGTTTGAATCATACCCCAATGAATCCTTGCCTTTATAGTTGTCATCCCAACCTACAAGGGATACTGCATGATAATCCTTTCCCCATTTGAATGTTACTGAAACCGCACCATAGTCCCATATTGCCAATTTATACAGGTCATTGTCCTCACTGTTCAGACGGGCTGGAAGGAACTTGACGTTTTGAATGTGAAACATCGGATTTTCAAGAAGGGATATTGAAGAGTAATCGTCATAGCTTTCCACTGTCTCGTCAATCGGACCCAGCCAGCTTGTAAGATAACTCAATATCAGTGCTTCATATCCTTCACGGTTGGTTTCGATTTTAACGCCGTAGACTGAATATGCTGTCATCAGGTTTTTGGCGTTTTCAACTGAAAAGTCAAAGATAACGCCTGTTGCCTTATTGAGACATGTTTCAAGGGTTGCAAGACCAGAAAATGCCCAGCAGTTACCTCCATCCCCTTGATTTTTAACTGAACTGACATAACCCATGTCATTTGAATTGTAATATGACAACAAATTCAAATCAGGTGAGCTGGATGATGAATTGATAAATGAACCGTTAATCAGAGGAACTGGGTTAAATGAAGCCGCTTCATAAAGGTTATCATATTTGATTGCTACGAATGAATGTCCGAAATCAATGGTGCTTGAAATGGTGAAATCATAATCATTGCTGAAGATTCTGTCTGTCAAATCTATGGTGTAGTTTCTAACGAGCTGACCATTGAAGACATCATCCCTTGAACCGGTATATACGTTGGTGCCATAGTTCCTGTTAAACAGCAGGTTGGTGTTTGACCCTTCAAATACATAAACGGTAAGTTTAGGATTTATAAACCTGTCGGAGAATGCAAAGTCGATTGAAATATTATTAACCACCTCGTTAGTGGCGATTGAAGTTAGATTGGCTCCATCATCTCCCCAAATCTTCATCCTGACCAGACCGTCATTGACCTCACGAACGGAATACGGATAATATAAATGATCTGAAGAGGAAGATAACTGATACATGAGAGGATTACTCATGATATAATATTGTCTGCCATCCAAAATGGCGCTGAATTCAGCGAAAACATGATAGTCGTTTGCATAGTAATTTGATATGACATTCTCCTTTTTCCCGTCATAAAATATGAAAGCCCCTTCACTTGCAAAGCTGTCTCCAAATGTGTTATAGTGCATGATAAAGTCATTTGGAATCCTGGTATACATTGTACCTCCAATCAAAGCGTGGGAAACGTAAAACCAGTTTCTATAGAAATTCAGGGTTCCATAAATATCGTAAATGACTCCACCGTAACCGTTTGCATGGTTATCCCTGTAGGTGGTATGGAACGAATCCAAAAGAGAATTAATGTTACATATTGCACCACCGAACTCGGCAGTATTGTTTTTAAATAGGGAATCGAAAATGTACAATTCGCTTTTTGAATTGTATATTGCTCCTCCACCATCTGTCAGGGATATGGAATTGTTGAAGTTGGATTCCCTGACCGTAATGTTTGAAGTCAGTGCCGCAACGCATCCTCCGAAACTGAAACTGACTGAATCGTCAAAACCGGACCTGTCTATGAAAATGTTTGAATTTTCACAATAGATGGAACCTCCATAATATGCAGTGTATGGATTATAATGATTTGAAGCATATTCCTCATCACTGGAATATGTAAATGGTGTGAATTGGCCATTATACAGGTTTAAATTTGAATTTGCACAGTAAATTGCACCTCCCTTGTAATTTGCTGAATAGAATGCGAATGCAGTATTTGAAATGGAAATGTCTGAGTTTACAGCTGCAATCACTCCTCCGTTAAATGCATTGTAAACTTTTTGAAAACGACAGCCATCCAAAATGAGAACTGGTCTGAAATTTCCTGAGGAATCGCAAAGAATCACTCCTCCAAATGAACTGTCAACCAATCCGGAACCTGATTCGATTTCAGGAAGATTTTGTGCATTAAAAACATCATTTCCTTCAAAATAAGCCTCTTTTGCCCATAATGTTCCATGATTGAGAATATTGATATTAATCAATGTTATACGATACAATTCAAGATAGGAATCATCATTGATTATGAAATCATATTGATTGGAGACTTTAGAAGCGATTCTGGCATTTTCACCAATTAATTTAACATTCTCAGCCACACATGTGCTGTCCAATTCATATGTTCCTTCTGCAAAGTAAGCGGTAACTCCTGAAGCGAGTCTTGAGGCATACAGGTATTTGTATGGATTGTTTTTTGATCCGTCACCGTCACGAACGGCATATGCATCAAAATAGATTACATTATTCCCTGGTGAAACGCTTGAAACAGAATCCACAATTTCAGCATTGTATGCATCATTTCCGGAAATGCCTGCCCTATTGTTTTTAAATGTAGGGTGAGTTGCAGTCTCACCATATACCGCACCACCGTATTCTGTTGCCTGATTGTTTTCAAAGTAGCAATTTTTTGTACTTATTCTGTATGTGGCACCACCACTACGAGCAGAATTGGAAATGAAAGTGCATGATTGGGCATTGTAATAAGTGCCATAGAGTGCACCGCCCAGATAGGCGTAATTTCTGATAAACCAGCAATCCTCAAGTATAAAACTTTCATACATTGCACCACCATAATCCGCATAATTTTCTGTGAATGTACAGTTTCTGCAGCTGCTCTGATATGCCGCACCACCGAAAGTTGCGTGATTGCGGGTGAAGGTACAGTTTCTGGCGTTACCGTACTTCATCACCCCACCATATTCAGCATAGTTTTCGGTGAATGTGCAGTTAAAACAATCAACACTGTATAATGCTCCTGCAGACCACATTGCGGAGTTTCTGATGAAAATACAATTTTCAACAGTAACATAATCAGAAAACACTATATTGATGGCTCCACCAACGTTTGCACGGTTTTCCTCAAATCTGCAGTTGACAATGGAACACTGTCTGCCATTTCCACCATTATAAATCGCACCACCATAATAATGGGCAAAGTTGCCTTTGAAAACACAGTTATCAAAAGAACCGCCACAGCTTGCTCCTCCACTGTATCTTGCAGTGTTTGCTATAAAATTACAGTTGATACAGTCAGTTCCATAGGTTGCACCACCGTACCCTGCTGAATTTCCTATGAAATTACAATTTATCGCCGTACATTCTCCGCTAATTGCACTTCCTGAAAAATAGGAATTACCATTGGTAAAAACAATGTCACGAAACACTACCTTGTTATTGCTTACCTTAAATATGGCAGCAGTGTTTTTACCGTCTATGGTGTGGCCGTTACCCCAGATGGTCACCTCACGATAGACATCAATTCCCTCAATGAAGCTGTCATCAGAATCGGGATTGAAAGTGTAATTATGATTTAAATAAATATCTGCTTTATTATTGTCGTTGATTTCATTGTTCAAATCCGTGAAGGTCTTTTGAACATTGCTGTCACCCAAATCTTCGGAAACTACCTCATCAACCGCAAGTTCATCGACAGTGTCCGTTTGGTTGAGGTCGCTTGCACTGACTGCGGAGACCGTGCCGACCAATAAAAATAGTAAAAATAATATACATAAAACCCTTTTGTCAAACATGGTTTAATGTATATTCCCCATATATATTTAAAATTTATAAATGAATTTATTTATATTACTTTTTTACCGTGATTTTAACCTTTTTGGTTACTGCATTGTAATATGCATTGCCGGTAAATCTCACAATGGCATTATGTTTACCTTTTTTGTTCAATTTCAGCTTGAAAGTGGCCTTTCCTTTGGCATTGGTTTTTGCCTTGAATGTTTTCTTATTGATTTTTATTTTAACCCAAACGTTTTTAAGGGCTTTTCCATAGCTGTCCTTTAATGTTATGGCATATTTTTTGGTTTTTGTTTTAAGCTTAAAGGTTTTCTTTTTGGCAGTAACCTTCACATTGGCTTTCTTAATCACTACCTTTACGGTAATCGCTGAGCTGAAGTACAGTCCGTTGCCGTCAACGCTTATGTATGCATCATAAGTATTAGGTGGCAAATCAACCGCCAGACTGGCCTGACCGTTGGCATTAGTAATCACTGATAATGATTTGCCGTTTAGACTGATGCGAACCAAAGTGTTTGCAAGCGGTCTTCCATAGCTGTCCTTTAAACTTATCCAAAGATCGCCATTCTGACCATATGTTTTAATCAAACCAGGAGATGACAGCACTGGACTGGTTCTTCCGGATTCGTCACTAATATAAAGGATTCCAGGTTTTACTGTGTAACTGCTTATAACACCATTGCTGGACAATACTCCATTAAGAGCGTATGTTCCATAATCTATTGAAGAGGTATCTAGATAATATCCTAGGAATTCCATGTTGTATTCCAGATTGAGTCTGATTTGCCTGTTGTTCTGGTCTGTTAATGTTACAATCAGGTTCGGCATCTTCCATGGAGCAAATGGGTTTCCGTCCTCATCCTCAAATTGGCCGACAAGAATATACTGACCCTTGATTGCTCTGATACTATTGAATACAAGATACACAGGAAGTTTAAACGGCACTTCATCCTCACCATAATTGATGGAGGCATATTTGGAATCTATTTTATTGTTTTTCAAGTATAGATTTCCGTAATATTTCACTTCATCATAGTAATGGTATGTGAACCAAACGGGAGTGTCATTGTTGGATTTGATAATGGAATCTCTTAAATCAAGATAACCACGACCATAAACTGCACTTCCCCACCTGGCCGAATCATTGGTAAAATCACAGCCGAGAATGGAACAATTGCAATCTGAATAGACTGCTCCGCCGGAGTTATTGGCAAAATTATTTAAAAATTCACAGGAAGTGATGTTAACATATGCCATTGCCGTTTCATTATCATTTCCATATATTCCAATGGCTCCACCCCAAATAGCTGAATTTTTGATGAATTTGGAATCCCCAATAACATAATTTCCGTTACTATCTAGGAAAATGGCTCCACCTACCTGAGCAGAATTATCACTGAATTCGGATTTTTCAACGAGACAGTTGCAGTTTGAGTAAACTGCTCCCCCAGTTGTGTTAGCCCGATTATTTGTAAAATTACATGAAGAAACTTTATTTAAATCTGATTTGGAATCGGTTTTTGAATATATGGCACCGCCAAAATTGGCCGAATTATTGTTAAATCTGGAATTGATAATCCTACTTCCATCAACATCATAGCTATTTTTGGACATGTGAACCGCTCCACCTGAATTGGAAGCGGAATTATTAATGAAATCACAGTCATTTACCAGATCCACCCTATAGATAGCACCGCCCCAATTGGCGGAATTGCTGACAAACATGGATTCAATTATGGATATAGCATCATAAATTGCACCTCCGCTTTTTTCGGCTGAATTATTGACGAAAGTACAATTTTTAACCAGGTATGCATCAGAAATGGCACCGCCCCATTTGGCATAATTATCAATGAACTTAGAATTGTAAAAGCATGCCTCTGAAAATAAAAAAACACCGACAGTTCCCTCAATTAAATCGGATTTAACCACTTTTGAGGCAGTATTATAGGAAGCTCCTCCAGTTTTTGCCAAATTGCCTATGAAACTAGAATTATAGACATTCAAATATTTGACCGTGTAAAGGGCACCGCCCTCCTCTATTGCACTGTTGTTGATGAAATTGGAATTGTAAATGTTTAGAGCGTTTGTTGAATAAATTGCTCCTGCACATCCAACCAGCATATAATATGAATACGGAGAAACCTTGGTAGCGGAATTGTTGATAAATTGCGAATCAAAGATATTGACGGTACCAGATGTAATTATTGCCCCTCCGCAGTCGACTGCAGTATTGTCTGAAAATATGCATTTTTTAAATTCAACCAAACGTGAATTGGTAAATATTGCTCCTCCCGCATTGGCTGAGTTGTTGAAGAACATGCAATCGGTGAAATTGTTATAATTGTTGCTGGCAAGTATCGCTCCACCGTTATATGTAGCGTTGTTGTTTGTGAAATTTGTGGATGAAACCTGACAGGTTCCAGAACCGCTGATGCAGATTGCTGAACCTCGTATTTCAGCAAAGTTACTGTCAAATAAAGAGTTTTTAATGTATGTGGTTGCAGTATTTATCAGGTACAATCCTCCACCCATTCTGGCGGAATTGTTGATGAATCTGCAGTTGTTTAAGTTAATGTCAAACAGTGAGTAGATTCCTCCACCGTATTGGGTTGCTTTTGAATTGATGAAGCTGCAGTTGTTCAATGTGGCGTTGCGGCCCGCAATATAGACCGCTGCACCATTGCTTGAAAATGCATTTTTAAATACGATGTTATTTAAAACGACATTATCGGCAGTGATATAGAATATTGTGGCGTTGGACAATCCGTCAATGGAATGACCGTTACCGTTGATTGTGAGTGTCTTGGAGATATAAATTCCGTATTCAGCATTGTCAAAATTCTCGTCATAGAAATAATCTTTGGTTAAATTGATAACAGATTTGTCTGATGCCTCCCCAACAATGTCATGAAGGACGTTGAATGAATTGGCACTGTAATCTGGAGCGACTGTGAAGTTGAATTCGACAATATTGGACTCGAATACGTTATCCTTGTACTGTGCAGACAAAGTATGGAATCCCGGTTCAAGATTAATGTTTAAGGTGGCCTTTCCGTTTTTGATTTGTGCGTAATATCCATTTCCGTCAATGATGAATTTAACAAGGCAATAATCAAGATAGCCAAGGTAGTCGAAATCTTCAATAGTGACCTTGATGTTGAAATTTCTGGTGCCAACAGAGTCAAATTCATTTATATTCATTTTTATGGAAGTTAAATTAATGTTCTGGGTGAATGCCTTGATACAGGCAACATGACAATATCCTGCATAGTCATAAAGGTCAGACCAGTTTTCACCGTCAAGGCTTATGAAGGAGAGATTTGGAGAGAATGTCTTTTTATTGATTTCATCTGCTGAACATACCGGAATGCAATTGTAGCCCTGACCATGATTGTTAACCACAATACTGAATTTGTCGCCCTTGTCCAATTGGACGAATGTGTTTAAAGGTATTGTGTAGTATCCTGCCTGATAGATGCCGTTTTGAGTTAAAACCAACTCGTCATTTACATAAACCATCACTGTGGAATTTGTTTGCCTGTCGAAGTAAGTGGAATATGCTGACAAAAGACTGTCACTTTCAGCGGTAAATGTGTTTTTAAAGTAGATTGAATTTTCATAATGGTAAAAGTCGCTGACTCCTGCATAATCGTACTGATAGATTTTAGTATACGGATTGATATCGTTGAAAATGAATGTGTAGGCGTGCATGTTTGGAGATATCTGCTCGGACAGCTTCTGATCATATGACAGATAACCAAAACCGTTATTTTCCCAATCTGGACCCCAACTGTTTTTAAATATCCAGGCACCGTTTGCAATATTACCTAAAGAGTCATTACCTTTATAATTGTCATTCCATCCGACAAGAGACACTGCATGATATTCCTTTCCCCATTTGAATGTTACTGAAACGGCACCGTTGTCCCTTATTGCCAGTTTATACAGGTCATTGTCTTGGCTGTTGAGACGGGCCGGAAGGAACTTGATGTTTTGAATGTGGAACATAGGGTTTGACTGAAGTGAAATTGATGAATAGTCATCATAATCATCAATGGATTGATCTATCGGACCCAACCAGCTTGTAAGATAACTCATAATCATGGATTCGTATCCTCCTTTATTGGTTTCGATTTTAAGGCCGAAAACGGAGTAGGCTGCCATCAGGTTTTTGGCGTTTTGAACTGAAAAGTCAAAGGTGACTCCGGTTGCCTTCTTGAGGCATGTTTCAAGGGTTGCAAGGCCTGCGAAAGCCCAGCAGTTACCTCCGTTTCCCTGATTCTTAACTGAACTGACGAAACCAAAGTCGTTGGAATTGTAATAGGATGACAGTTCACCAGCTCCAGGTGTAAGGGAAGATGCGTTGAAGAATGAACTGTTTACTAATGAAACCGGATAAAATGAACCCACATCATAAAGGTCGTCATAGTTGATGCTTAAAAACGGATTTCCAAAATCAAAAGAGCAGTTTCCGGTGAGAGTGCGGGTGTTCTCATCAAAGTTATCAGACAAGTCTACAGTGTAAGTAGCAATGAGTTCGTATTCAGAACCATTGAAAAGGGTTTCCCTTGGGCGGTCATATAGATTGTTTGTGTCCTCGCCATAACAGTTATCCAGCCAAATATTCATACCCTTCAGTAAATAAAACTTCAGGACAGGATTGGTAAAACCTTCCGTAATGTTAATTTGAGCAGTGACATTGCGCATTTCTCCGCCACAAGCAACGGAACGCAATCTCAATTCATCATCCGAATCATAAATCTTCATTTTCACCAGACCATCAGTAACCCTGTAAACTTCCCATGGGAAATATAAATTATCAGGTTCTCCATTGGATATCTGGTAAAATACAGGGTTACTTATAATACTGTATTCTTCACCATTTAATGTGGCGGTAAATTCAGCAAAAACTGAATATGTATGACTAAATGTGTTGAGTTCTTCCAGACCGGTGAAATCCAATGGAATCATCAAATCACCATACTCAACCAAAGACTGATTTACAAAAACACTTGTAGCTATATTTTCCCTTTTTCCATCGAAAAATATGGTAGATCCCTTTTCAGCAAAGGAAGTGGCAAAACTGTTGGAGTATACATTGAAAACATTCGGAATCCTGGTATATATGGTACCTCCAACCTGGGCTCCAGAATCTCCGAAAAGATTTGTCCTTAAAGTTATGGAACCGTAAATGTCATAGATGACCCCACCATAGTGATTTGCTGAATTGAATATATACCATGTACGAAAAGAGTCTAAAACTGAATTCAGATTGCAGATGGCTCCACCAAATTCAGCAGTATTTCTATACAATTTTGAATTTACAATGTGCAGTTGCCCCTGTGAACAGTAGATTGCACCTCCACCGTCAGTGATTGATGAGGAATCATTGAAATATCCATCATAAGAATTAATTATAGAATTTAATGCACCAATACATCCTCCAAAACTGAATGCAACAGAACCAGCGAAATTAGACCTTTCAAGCTTAATTTGTGAATTTTCACAGTAAATGGAACCGCCATAATATGCAGTATAATCAATATATCTATCTGCAATGAAAGAATCATCACTAACCCTTGTAGATGGATTAAATCTTACATTTATAATATCCATCATAGAATTCAAGCAATAGATTGCTCCTCCCTTATAAGTGGCAGAATACTGCCTAAACATAGAATTGTAAATGGAAATATCCGTATTTATCGCTGCAATGACTCCTCCATTGAAAGCATCATAAATCTCATAAAATGTACATCCCTTTATCATCAATTTGGTCTTAATGTTATTTGGAGCATCACAAAGGATTGCTCCTCCAAAGGAGCTGTCGGATAATCCGGAAGCGGATTTGATATTGGAATCAAATTCCTTGTTTCCTGTGAAAGTACAATCATCTATCCTTAAAGTTCCCTGATTGAGAATTTTTGTATTGACAAAAGCTATATTTTTTAATTCAAGATAAGAATTTACCCCAATTATAAAATCATACTGATTGGATGATACAGAAACGATTTTGATTGGACCTCCAACCAGTTTAACGTTATCGATCATACAGGTGCCGTTTAACTCATAGTCTCCTTTAGCAAAGTGAGCGATTGTATTTGGAACAATCCTATCAGCACGGAAGTATTTATATGGATTATCTTTAGATCCATCACCGTCACGTGAAGCGGATGAATCAAAATAGATAATGTTTCCTTCAAACATGTTTACATTGGATGTGGATACTATCGTATTGTATGTGTCATTTCCAGAAATGGTTGCCTTGTTTTCCTTAAAAATACAGTCGGATGCAGATACTCCATACATTGCACCTCCATATTCTGTTGCCTCATTAAATGCGAAATAGCAATCATTTGCATTCATCTGGTATGTGGCACCGCCGTTTTTAGCGAAATTATATATGAAATCAGAGCTTTCTACGGTTCTGCCCGTACCATACATTGCCCCGCCATAATCGGCATAATTATTTATGAACCTGCAGTTTTGAGTAACCCAACCATCATAAATGGCACCTCCGCAATCGGCATAGTTTTCAATAAATGAACAATTCGCACAGGTGCTTTGATATGATGCACCACCTAATCCGGCGTGATTTCTTGTGAATGTGGAATTTTTAGCACGACCATAATAAATTGCACCGCCGTAGTCTGCGAAGTTTTCAGTGAAATTACAGTTGATGCTAACACCATTATAGACTGCACCTGCCTGCCACACTGCGGAGTTTCTGATGAAAGTACAGTTTACAGCATCAGCAACATCATCAAATATCTGATTGATGGCTCCTCCCATATTTGCATGGTTTTCAAGAAAAGTACAGTTCACAACAGAGTAATATCTCATGTTTGAACCTATGTAAACCGCACCACCATAATCGGTTGCGGAATTTGCGATGAAAATGCAGTTTTCATAATTAGCGGAAGTCCCCGCACCGCCACTATATCTTGCAGTGTTTTCATAAAAGCTGCAGTTTACACAGTAGTCTATGGAGACTGCACCTCCATAATCGGCAGTGTTATTGATAAAAGTACAGTTTACCGCTGTACCCTTACCATTAATAGCCCCTCCATAAATATTTGATTTACCGTTGGTAAAAACAATATCATGAAAGATTACATTACTTTTGGTTACACTAAAGATGGCTGCTGAGCTTTTGGCATCTATTGTGTGGCCATTACCCCAAATGGTCACTTCACGGGAAATTTCAATGCCCTGCCTAAAGTTAGAGTCAAAATCTGGGTTGAATGTATAATTGTGGTTTAAATAGATTTCAGCATCATCATTGCCATTGATGTCATTGTTTAAATCTGTGAAATTTTTTTGAACCTGCGATGATGGATTTTCAGAAATTATCTCATCTGTCGTAACTTCTCCTACGATTTCATCAGTCTGATTTAAGTCATTTGCACTTACCGCAGACACAGTGCCAATCAACATAAATAGTAAAAATATTATACATAAAACCCTTTTGTCAAACATGATTAAATATATATTCTTCAAATATATTAAATTGAGTTAAATCAATCTATTGTAAATAGATTGCATTAATTGTAGGTAAGGTAATTGTGCAGATTCTACCACCTTCACACATTATAAATGATTAAAACTAGAGCATTT
>JAUNXD010000139.1 GCA_030539985.1 Methanobrevibacter sp. | reverse complement strand
ATATCTATTCCCAGTTGATGTCTTTCGTCAATCAAGAACAGCACGTCATGGAAAACCAGCTTGGATGCAATGGACAGGCACCTGTATACATGGCCAGTTCCGATTTCATCATAAGCATTCACAACAAGAGCTATCCTTTTCTTTTGAAGGTAATTTTCAGCAATCCACCAGTCCTCATAATTATCTATATCAACGCTCTCTTCACGGCTGACCTCAATCAGGTCAAGATTAGTCCCCAAACGTGAATCCTCATGCACAAAATTCCTTCTAGTTGCAAGTATCGCACCGGTTTCCCTGAAATCCTTCGGCAGGTATTGCCTGTTTTTTCTCTCGATATAATTTGGGAAATACCTTTGATTTGCCTCATCAAATCCCCAGCTCAAATGCCTGTCATCAACAACGGACAGTACGCTATCAATTGCAAAGTCTTCAAACTTCTCGATTGCCCTGTTCAGAGTGGATGTTTTCAACAGCGGAGAAGTCGGCTGAACAGTTATTACAATATCATATTCATCAAAAGCCTGCTTTTCTTTTTGAACCATAGCATCATATACAACCGGATCAAGAGAAACATCATCTCCCGCCAATTCTTCAGAGCGCCTTATCACGCTTGCTCCGAACTTCTCTGACAATAATGCAATTTCAGAATCATCGGTAGTCACCACAACATCATCAACGTACTCGGAAGATTTTGCCATGTTAATAGAATAAGAAATCAAAGGCATGTTGTTCAATAAGCGAATGTTTTTGCGCGGAATGCCTTTGGAACCTCCCCTTGCTGGAATAACTACCAAAATCTTATTATTGTTAAACATGTTTATCCCATAAAATTTAATTATGCAATAGTAAATATATCTATAATATATTATTAAATCTTCGGTGTTACAATGAGTATAAAAGATATTTCAAATAAGTTAATAGGAAAAATTAATGATTTAGCAACCCCCGTTAAAATAATGCACGTTTGTGGTTCTCACGAACACACCATTATGGAGAATGGAATTAGAAGCCTGCTTCCTGACGAAGTAGAAATCATTGCAGGTCCGGGATGCCCTGTATGTGTCGTTCCATCCCGTGAAATAGATGAAGCTCTGGAACTTATTGACAAGGGAGTTACAATAACAACCTTCGGAGACATGTTAAGGGTTCCGGGTTCTGAGAGATCCCTTGCGGATGCAAAGGCTGAAGGTGGAGATGTCAGAGTGGTTTATGGAATCAACAGGGCAATTGAAATAGCTGAAAAGGTAGACAATGATGTTGTTTTCATCTCAGCAGGTTTTGAAACAACTGCACCAACAACAGCAGCAGAATTGCTTGCAACACCTCCTGAAAACTTCTCAGTACTCTCATGTCACAGATTGATTCCACCGGCAATAGACTTTTTAATCAATTCAGGAGAAACCAGCCTTAACGCCTTAATCCAACCTGGACATGTCTGTACAATCATAGGTACAAAACCCTTTGAATATTTCTCAACCGATTATGGAATACCGCAAACAGTAGCCGGATTCAATCCTCTAGACATTTTAATGTCTGTTTACATGATTTTAAGACAGATTCATAATGAAACACCGAAAATAGAAAATGAATATAAAAGGGCAGTGAGAGAAGAAGGAAACGTAATCGCATGCGACATGATGGAACAGGTATTTGACGTCACATCACGGGAATGGAGAGGATTTCCGAAAATACCTAATTCCATTTTAGAGGTAAAAGACGAATTTGCGGAATTCAATGCCCGTGAGAAATACGACATTGAAGTCAAGGATGTCAATGAAGCTCCAAAAGGATGTATCTGCGGACCCATCTTAAGAGGCCTTGCAAGACCTGAAGACTGCAAGCTATTTAGAAAAGCATGCAATCCACTCCATCCAATTGGAGCATGCATGGTAAGTAAGGAAGGAACATGTAACATTGCACACAGATATTCAAGAGGATAACATGACAATCGAAGCAATAGCAGTGGATATAGACGGAACAATAACCGATGAGAAAAGACGGATTTGCATATCTGCTATTGAAGCATTGAGAAAAGCAGAAGCTGCAGGAATTCCGACAATCATCGTGACCGGAAACGTTGTCAATTATGCCTACGCAACAGAAGTGCTTATAGGATGCAGCGGAGGCCTTGTCTGTGAAAACGGAGGGGTTGTCTTTAAGGAAGGTGAAAACAACAATGCCGTTGAAACGCTGGTGGAAAGGGATTTTGTCACATCCGCCGAAAAACACCTGAAAGAGAAGTTGGGTGAAAAATTCAACATTCATGCTTCACATGACAACATGTACCGGCTGACCGAAACTGTTTTTTATAAAACAATTGACAGAACCGAAATTGAAGATGCCCTAAAAGATTTTGAATACATAAACCAGCTTGAAATTTATGACAGCGGTTTTGCACTCCACATTACTGACAAGCGTGTCAATAAAGGAACATCACTTAGATATTTATGTGAGAGAAACGGAACCAATATGAAAAACGTGATGGCCATTGGAGACAGCCAAAACGATGAGGACTTCTTAAAGGAAGTCGGTTATAAAATAGCCGTTGGCAATGCCGACGACAAACTAAAAGAAATCAGCACATATACCTGTGAAAAATTCTTCGGTGACGGAGTAGCCGAAGCGATTGAAAAATTTGCATTGTAGTGATAATATGATATATGGAATTGCAGATGACGTGAAAAAAGCAGTTAAGAACAAATGTGACGCTTACGAAATTTATATTGATGAGGGAAAAGTCATTCAACTGGATTCCCTCAAAGAGGAGCTTAACTTTGCAAAAGAAGAAATAGAGCTTGGACTTGGCATCAGAGTCATCAAAGACAATAGACAGGGCTTTGCATTCACTTCAAATTTGGACAAAGTTGAAGAAACCGCACTAAAGGCTATCGAAAACACCAAATTAACAAAAACTGATGAAAATTATGCCTTTGCCGAAGTTGAAAAAGTTACCGAAGTCAAAAAGATTTATGACAAAAAATTTGGCGATTTGAGTCTTGATGAATCCGTGGAATTTTTAAAGGATACAATTAATGTCGCCTGCGATAGCGGATGTGAAGTGACAGGTTCCGGATTCAGCGCAAGCGAAGGAAGGTCCCTGATTGTGAATTCAAATGGTGTTTCAATTGAAAACAAAGGGACAGGATTCGGACTGGGTCTGTCAGTGACAATTCAAAATGACGGTGAAATTGCAACGGCATACAACTCCCAATCCTCCAGATTCTTTGACATTGACGGTGAAAAACTGGCCAGGGAAGTTTGTAATCTGGCAAAAAGTTCACTTGACACAAAACCTGTGGAGACAGGAGATTATGATGTTGTGCTTGATTATTATGCTGCTACAGGATTGCTTCAAACATTCATCGGCGCTTTCAATGGTGAAAACGTAAGCCGGGGAAGGTCAATTTTAAAAGACAAAATGGGTCAGGAGATTACCAATCCTACATTATCCATTGTTGACAACCCCCTGCTTGAAAAAGGAATGTTCAGCTCCAAATGCGATGATGAGGGAACATCTTCCCAAAAAACCGACCTTGTAAAGAACGGAATTTTAAATTCATTTATTTACGACATATACAATGCCAATCGTGAAGGAGTCAAAACAACTTCAAACGGACTTAGAGGATCATATCTGACAACCCCTATGATTTCACCAACAAACCTTGAGTTTAAATTCAGCGAAATGAGGGAATTTGACGAAATTGAAAGCGGAGTTTTAACAACAAGCGTTTTAGGTGCCCATACTGCAAATCCTATTTCAGGGGACTTTTCAGTTGAAGCAAGCAATGCGTTTAAAATAGAAAACGGTGAGTTGACAGAACCTATCACAAAAGCGATGATTTCAGGAAACATATTTGAAATCATGAAAAGCGTTGAAGGTGTTAACACCGACATCAAACAGTATGGCTCATTCATAATCCCTAAATTGCTGGTTCACAATTTAAGGGTTGTTGGCCAATAGTTTAAAAAAAAAAGAGATTTTGAGAAAAATTACATTTTTTTCAATTTTTCTCTATATCTATTAATTGTATCGTTTTTATAATCGATGGACAGATAATCCTGTGAGATTTCCTTATTTTCATCAAAAGATTTTATTTTATCATTTAAAATTTTATCCATCTCCTTATCTAATCTTTCGATTCTTTTTGAAAATGAATATTCTGATTTTTTCATGTTAACATTGGATTTGCGGGCAAGCCTTTCAACTTCCTTGTCAATATCCACTTCTTTTTTTGCCATATTACCACCTACATTTCAATTATAGGCAATTGAATTTCAGTTACAAAATCATTTTCATTATCGCAATTGTGCAAACCTTTAATTAAAACCTCTTTAGGAGACCCGATAATGTCATAATGGTTTGCCTGTGCAACTTCAACCAATTCCGCATAAGTGTCCATGATGTTTTCGGTTGAACCGTAATGTTTGCCGGCTAAAACCTTATTTTCAATCATGTCGACAACACGGATCCTGTCGGTTTCTTCAGCATCTCCTTTTATTGCGATGCTGACATCGTAAACAACATCACCCTGATTCACTTCATGTCTTGGTGAGAAATAAACGATGAACGGTTCACCTTCAGTTTCAATCTCTTCAGCATCAACCCAACCCATCAATATGGACAGGAATATTCCTAAATCTTCAATTGGGGTTTTGCAATTAATAACTCCTAATTTCTGTTCCGGAATTACTTT
>JAUNXD010000138.1 GCA_030539985.1 Methanobrevibacter sp. | reverse complement strand
GTGAAGGAAGTGCAGTTCATGCAAAAGAGGCATATGTTGAAATCCACAACTGTACAGTCAGGGATTCATCAGCTAAAAACGGACTCTTTTATGTTAAAAAAAGTACTATGAAAATCTATGATTCCTATTTCTACAACTCCAAGGCAGTGGATTCTGCAGGTGTAATCAATATTGATAAGGAAAGTTCAGTACTTGTTGATAATTGTACATTCGATAAAATCAGTTCCACCGGTACAAAGCTCTGGTTTCATGAAGAATACGGTTCCGGTGACGGTGGAGTAATCGTTATTGAAAAAGAAGCTAAAAATGTAGAAATCAGAAACTCAATATTCACCAACTGTAGCGCTAAAGGTTATGGTGGCGTATTATACATTGATTCATCAGCAGCAATAACAATTGATAACTGTACTTTCAAATCAAACTCCGCAGCTTACGGAGATAACATTTACAGTGCAAAATATGCATCAATGTTGACAATTATAAACAGTAATTTTGAAGTAAAATCAACTTTAACCACAACAGATATTGAATACGGACAAAGTTAAAGCATTAAGGTGACTGTGGATGACGGAACCAATAATCTGTTGAATCCGACATATTCTGTTTCAGTTAACGGTCAAAGTTATACTGTATCTTCCGGCACTGCTACTGTCAGTGGCTTAAATGTTGGAAATTACACTGCAACATTAACTGCCAGAGATTCAAACTCTAATAAATACTCATTTACACAGAATTCATCAATATTTATTGTTGGAGGCAGTGAAGAAATTGAAGTGATAGTTTCATATTCATTTAATGATGACGGATCAATTAACGTGCTGGTCATTGATGAGTACACCAGGCCTGTAACTAATCGTGAAGTCACTGTTACAATCAATAACACTCCATATACTGCAATAACCGGTAATGACGGTGTGGCAAGGATTGCACCGGTACTTGATGCAGGTGAGTATGATATCAGTGTTGAAGTTCAGGGAAAAACAGTTTCAAATAAAACACCTACTAAAACCAATGTAACCAACAGGACTGAGGTTCCAATAAGTGATGAGGTTAATGTTAGATTCACATACAATGATGACGGTTCAATTAACATTGAAGTTAATGATAAATACAATCGTGTAATTCCGGATACTGAAGTTAAACTCACAATTAATGGAATAACATATACTGCAACCACCAATAGTCAGGGTATTGCTAAAATCATGCCGGATAAAAATATTGCAGGAGAATATGATGTTAAGGTTGAAGTGGCTGGTAAAACTGTTTCTCAAACATCACAAAGTACCATTAAGGTAATGCCATCTGAAAAAACTTCATCTATTCATGCTGATGATATTAAAAGAGCAGTTGGAAGTGCATATGACTTTAAAGCAAGATTAGTTGATAAAAATGCTAATCCTTTAAAAAATAAAACTGTTAATTTTGTAATTAACGGTAATGATTATGAGGTTAAAACTGATGAATACGGTTATGCATACTTAAGAAATGTCTTAACACCGGGCACATATAATATTATTGTTGAAAATCCGGCAACCGCTGAGACATTAAACAGAACCGCAACAATTGTACCTAGAATTGCTGAAAACAAAAACATTAACATTGACTATACCTATACCGGAATATATAAGGTACGTGTTTTTGCCGATAACGGTCAGGTTGTAGGTGCAGGTGAAAATGTTGTTATTACTTTAAACGGTAAAACACACAATGTTAAAACCGATGCAAATGGTTATGCAACATTCATGGTAGCTAAACTGCTGAGTATAAGGGAGTTAAAGTATCAAATAATGTTGTTGTCAAACAGATTTTAAAGGCATCCAATAAGAAATATAAGAGATATAAATTGAAAGTTTTCACTGCAACTTTAAAGACATCTGCAGGTAAGGCCATTAAAGGTAAAACAGTTAAATTCAAAGTTAATGGTAAAACCTATAAGGCTAAAACCAATGCTAAAGGTGTTGCTAAAATTACCCTTAAGAAATTCTGGAAAGTTGGAAAACATAAAATAACAATCTCTTATCTTAAAACTTCAATTAAAAAAACAATTACTGTTAAAAGATAGGGTTAAATTATAACCCTATTTATTTTCTTTTTTTGGAATAAATTTTAGTGCTGCTGAGTTTATACAGTATCTTTTTGAACCCCCCGGTCCGTCATTGAAAACATGACCCAAATGTGAATTTGATTTTGCGCTTCTCACTTCTACACGTGTTGTGCCATGGGAAAAATCTCTGTGCAGGAGGATTACATCTTCGCTGACTGGTTTTGAAAATGCCGGCCATCCGCAGCCTGAGTCAAATTTATCATCTGAAGAGAATAGAACTTCACCATCTACAACATCTACATATATACCATCTTCAAAAAAATCATCATATTCTCCACTGTAAGGTGGTTCTGTCATAGAAAGCTGTGTTATTTCATCTGTTTTTTGGTGAGGTGGTCGAATTCTTTATCATCTATTGAATTTAAATCAACATGACAATAACCTGCTGGGTTTTTTTCAAGGTATTTTTGATGATACTCCTCAGCACGGTAGAAATTATAGATTTCATGAGCTTCCACCATGATTCTTTTAGGAGATTGTTTCTGTTTTTCTTTTAGAAAAGTGATTACTGTGCCTTTATCTTCTGGATCCTGCCAATAGATGCCTGTACGGTACTGTGTGCCAATATCTGCTCCCTGACGGTTTTTGGAGAATGGATCAATTATGTTGAAAAAACTGTTTAATATTTCTTTTAAAGAGATTATTTCCGGATTGAATGTTAACTTAACCGTTTCCGCATGATTTGTTTTTCCGCTGCAGACCTTTTCATAGGTTGGTGCCAGATCATTACCGTTAGCATATCCAACTTCTGTAGAGTTAACTCCTTTTAATCTTGACATGTATGCTTCAACACCCCAGAAGCATCCTCCGGCCAGATATATTACTTTTTGTTTGATGAACATGTTTGGTTATTTGTTCGTTTTTATTAATAATCATTTAATTTTTAGGCATGACTAAATAAATTTAAATATTTAGTTAAACCTAAATAATAAATAGGATATAAATTTTTAATTTATATTCGCAAGTACTTGAGGTGAAATTATTAAGCGAAAAAATAATCTAATTATGGCTATCTTAGCTATTGCTATAGTCATGTTATATATTGGCTCTGTTTCTGCTGCTGAAAATGACGATTTGAATGCAACAGTAACAGCAATTGATAATTCACAAAATGACAATATTGTGATTTATGAAAATAATGCACAAACTGATGATACTACACAAGGGGGAAGTAGTAGTGTTAGTTTTGCAAGCGAAAATGAAGACGAAAATTTGGTTGGCGCATCTGAAGATGATGTTTTGGGTGCAGACACTACATTAACTATTGTTAATGAAAAAGATTCTTATTCTACTACAGATTCTATTACTATTAAAATGGGTTCATATTCTATGGCCAGTGGTGACAGTTCAGTAGAAATATATTTGAATAATGCTAGAATTGCTGAAACAACATATTCCGTAATAAATTCCGGATATTCTGTTTCACTCACAACAGCAATAACTGGTGAAAATACAATCTATTGTTCTGGATCCTCTCTCTTTGGAACATATACATCTGAATCAGTAACTTTTAATGTGGCTTCTCCAATTACGATAAAAGATACAACAGTAACAATTAATGTTCCATCTACAGCTACAGCTGGTGAATCATTCACAATTCCTTATCATGTCTATGAGGATGGAACAACAACTGAAGTTAGTGAAGGAACTCTTAAATTCTATGAAGGAACAACACAAATTGGTTCTGATATTGATTTAAGCAGTCACAGCGGTGAATTTACATATACTTACTCTACTGCAGGGGCACATGAAATTCACGCTGAATACACAGGAACCGGCAATTATGCAGATTCACAGTCAACATCTGGAACTGTCACTATTTCTGAAAATCAGGGCGGTTCCGGCGGTAATAATGATGAATCTTCATTATATTATGTTAACTTTGTATTATCAGATGATTCATTAAGTAGTTATTTGCAAAATGGAATATATTACATTCCAAGTGATGTTGTAGTCAATATTTTGGCGACTGTATCAAATTCCACTTTAGGAAGCGATATTTCTAATTATATTGGCAGTGATGTTGCTAAAATTTATATAAATAACTATTCAACAAGTAATACAGTTACAATTGGTGGTTCAAAAACCATAGAATTTACTAAAGTTGGTTATAATGAAATACAAGCAGTATTTGAAGGTAATGATTTAGGTTTGTCACCTGCAAACAGTAATTTATTAAAATTTGTTACTCATATTGATACAACAACCACTCTTGAGGTAATGCCTGTTCAAACTGCAGGTCAGGGAAGTACATTAAGAATAGTTCCTAAAGTTCAATACACTCTTAATGGACAAACTTATACTGTAGATAAAGGACAAGTCAGAATAGAAAGAAGTACAAACAGATACAATTACTATGAAACCTTCGAAACAATCAATGCTGGAGATTACCTGGAATATGCAGTTTCAAATTCAAATACCTATTATTTAAGAGCATATTACTTAGGTTACAGTGACACCATCTCTGGAAATTCCTTTGAGATATTTTCCAGCAGTTCATATACTAATCCTAATGGTGACGTATATGTTTCTGGTAGTACAAGATCACAAGCAATGTGGTTAGTGATGAATGGTGATTCTCAGGCTAACGGTCAAACTGAAATAACAATTACTGCAGGAGACACTGTAAGTTTCTTGTCTGATTTTGAT
>JAUNXD010000137.1 GCA_030539985.1 Methanobrevibacter sp. | reverse complement strand
TCCGAAGTGTGCTTCGTTTAGATTTGCTCTTTTTTTGTAGTAGATTTTTCCTTCAGGAGATTGATAATCTGCTTTCATTTTCCATCTTAAATCATCTGCTGGTTCGAAAATTTCTCTTACTCTACTTTTAGTGCATTCATTCTTCACAGGACATGTTTTGCATTTGTTTGTTGAATATACTCTCATCCATTCGCCGTTTAGTTTTCTATCGTTTTGATAATATAAGTATTGTCCCATTGGGCAGAGGAATGAGTCTGTTTTCCAATCATATATGAAGTTTACTTTGTGATATGGTTTTTCTTGATTTTTCTGCTTTGTTTTACTACTTTCGTTTCGATCAGGAATTAATAATCTTATATTGTTTTTATATGCGTATTTTATCACGTTATCATTCATATATCCATTGTCTGCCACTAATACTTTGGGATTAACTCCCATTTCTATTTTTATTTCATGTAACATTTCAAATAATTCATTATTGTCATTAGCGCTCTGTGTTAAATATTGGCCAACAACCATACCATTTTTACTGTCAACTGCTACTTGATAATTGTAATTTAATCTCCAATTTCCTTTTTTATCTAAGATCCATCTTGATTCAGGATCAGTTAGACTTATATTATTTTTTCCATCATAATTAGCCTTTAGAACATCTAGAAAATCAAGAACATAATGCATTTTATCAATACTAATTAAAGCGGTTTTAAGAAGAAGCATTGAATTTTTATTCAAATTATCGTGTATTTCGTTAATTAAATCCTGGATATCCTCTTGTTTTTTATTTTCATTAAAATATTGGTGCATTTTGTACCAAATACTGTTTTTACTCCAATTTCCACCATAATCAAAAATCAAATTTTGTATAAATTCAACTTCTTCAATTCTGACGGTGTGATTATTATTTGCATTTGCTTTTACGATGCTCCCATCAACAGCAACACACTCACCATCAATTAAACCCAAATTAATACCTAAAATAATGGTGTAATGAAAGAAAGCATTGATTAATAGTGTATTTTTTTGTAAAAACAAGTGAATAATTGATTTTTTAGGTTTCTTATCATTGAGAATATAATTAACAGATTCATCATTATTATTTATCCAATCAGCCAATTTTCTACAAGTAAAACGATTATTATAAATCCCATAAACTACAAAACCCAATAATTCATCTAAATTATACTCCTTTGGTCTCCCATAACTCTTAAAATCATCTTCAAATAATAATGGAAAATCACTTTTAAAATTAGCAATTAACTTTTTAACAGTAAATACAATATTATTTTTATTCAAATTCTGTCCAGAGAAAGTATATGTAAAAATTGCTTGTTCACAAGTTGTATTATCATAAACCAATGTCATAAATATCAGAACACCTAAACATTTAAACAAAAACCAAAACATTTAAGTGTCACAAAATATATAAAAATAGATTGTGAGAAGTGTTTTAGTTTTGTTGTGTTAAATAACTATTTATCTTCTCACATATTTATAATTAACTACTTTTTAGATAATTAAAATTAAAATAAGCAACAGATTAATGAAAAATTAATAAAAAAATAGAAAAATTAGAAAAAAGTATTTATTGGACAGACTCTTTTTTTAATTTTTGTGGCAGCTCTTCAACTGAACATGTGAAGCGGCATTTCGGAAAACCGCTGCAGCCGATGAATTCACCGTAACGGCCTGAACGTTTCAGGAGCTTTTTACCACATTCCGGACATTCACCAACTTCTGTTGGATTGTGTGGCTTGGTGGTGTCCTTTCCACAGTTCGGATCAAGGCATGCCCTTTGTCTAGGCTTACCAAATGAGATGATTGGAAGACCGCATTTTTCGCATGTCTTTTTAAGGAAGTTTGTTCCTTTTGGAATTGAGTAGCTGTTGGTGCAGTCAGGATAATTGGAGCATCCGACAAATGAGGATTTGGTTTTTGGTGAATACCTTTTGATTAGTTTTCCTCCGCATTTGCACTCGCCTACAATGTTTGATGCCTGGTATGCCTCATATAATTTGGAACCGATACCAGATTGGTTCTTGTCAATGTCTTGAAGGATGTCCTTAACATCTTTCTCACCTTCCTTGACAACACTTTCCTTTGTTGTCTTGTCCTGGTTGATTCCTTCCAGTTGTTCCTCCAAATCTCTTGTGAGCTTTTCGGATGTGAGATTATTACAGTAAGTGTTAAGTGTGTCAATGAGATTTTCACCTAGTTCGTTAACTTCAATCTTGGTTCCTGAGATGTATTTTCTGTCGTATAACTTGTCGACAATGTCTGCTCTTGTTGCCTTGGTTCCGAGGTTCTTTTTCTCAAGCTCTTTAATTAATGAAGCTTGGTTGTAACGGGCCGGAGGCTTGGTTTCCTTTTCCTCTTTTATTAATTCCTTGACACTCATTACATCTCCTTCCTTGACGTCAGGGAACTTTTCATCATCGATCTTTTTGAACGGATAGTGTTCCATCCAACCCTTGTGAGTCACTCGTCTTCTGTTGAACTTGAATTTCTCTCCTTCAATGTCAAGAGTTGTTCTCATGGACTCGAATTCCGCTGATTCGAAGAATACTGCAATGAACCTGTAAACGATTAACTTATATATCTTTTCCTCATCCTTGCTTAACTTGTCCGGCAGGATTCCTGTCGGATGGATTGGAGGGTGAGCAGGATCGTCCTTTTTACCGTTATGGGGAACGAGTTTTGACGGAAGCTTGTTGATGTGAGGTTTGAATTCATGGTTTTTGGATAGTTGCCTGAAGATGTTTTCAAAACCTAGGCTTTCCGGCAATTTTTGGGAAGAGGTTCTTGGATATGAAGTGTATCCTGCACTGTATAGGTTTTGAGCTGCAACCTGAGTCCTTTTAGGTGAAAAACCAAAGACATTATATGCTTCAGCCTGAAGACCGCTTAAGTTGAACGGTACAGGAGGTTTGGTTTTGGATTTTGTGAATGTGATTTTATCCACTGTTGCGTCCTTATCCTTACATTTGGCATAGATTTCATCTGCTCTTACCGGATCAAAGATGTTTCCTTCAACATGCTTGATTTCAATGTCTTCAAAGTCAAGGATGGCTTTTAAGTTCCAGTACGGTTCAGGCACGAATTCCCTGATTTCCTTTTCCCTGTCGACAAGAATGGATAAGGTAGGAGTCTGTACACGTCCGACAGAGAGTTTAAGGAATCTGTGTTTTGTCTTTTTGACGGAATCGGATAGGGCGATTGAAATATTCATTCCAAAGTAGTAGTCAAGGATGTGTCTTGCAATACCGTTGTCGACCTGGTGCATGTCAATGTCGATACGGTTTTCGTAGGCGTCCAGGATGTCCTTTTTGGTTAATGCTGAAAATTTCATACGTGAAGCTTTCTTAAGTGAATCCTCACCGCAGGCATATTTCAATGCATTATATCCTATTAAAGTTCCTTCAACATCGTAATCGCATGCATGAATGTATGAATCAGCGTTTTTTCCGAATTTTTTGATGGCATTCAGGTAGTTTTTGGTGAATGCACTGGACTTGCTTGCCTCATGGGCAGGAACCCAGTGAAGATCAAAAGAAACCTTGTACTTTTGTTTGTCAGGAACCAATGAATAGAGGTGACCGACACCGGAAACTACTGTGATATCCTTTGAATCACGTTTAAGTTCCCAATATTTTACTTTCTTGTTGTACATCTTCTTTTTGGCACTTGGTGATAGTGCTTTTGCTATTTTTTCGGCTGAACTTGGTTTTTCGCAAATAATTACTTCGTGCATTATACTCGTACCTATCCTTAAAATTTTTTAATTAAATATAAGTTAATGAAATTTTTAATATAAAAAGATTACTATTAACAACCAGGACTAAAAATTAAAAATAAAAGTATAATAATACTAATAAATTATTTTAATAATCCTATTACATTACAGGATTATTTTTTTATTCATTGCTACATTTTTCTAATCAAATTAGAAGTATAATATCGAATCTAATCCTTTAAATATTTAGAATCATTTAATTTTTTAATGCCACTATAATTAACAAACAAGAAATTTCGAATTCTTTTATTATTATACAATGCACCCATGAATTTTGTAAATAATACAGCAATTTTGAAATGTCTTTTCATTATAAAATTATTCAAAATGTTAAATGGTGCAGATAATTGATTTAAATTGAAATCTAATTCATTTTCAAAGGCATATAATATTTTAATTCCTTCTAATTTATCATCTAACTTCGAAATTATGAAAAATACCATATTCATAAGTTTATTAAGTAGATTAATCTTAGTTTCAGCAGAACAATTTACTTTAACCAAACTATAAATTAATCTCATTGATGTTAAAAAGTCATTTAAAGTTTTTATAGCTACCTTATGAGTAACAGATTTTTCATTTTCAATCAAATAAATATATCCCGGATAGTTTGGCAAGTAAATAACATCTTTTTTTGTTTTTAAAAGACAGTAAACAGAGAACACTACATCTTCAAATAATATGTGTAAAAATTTGATATTGTTTTCCTCAAAAAAAGATGTTCTGTAAATATTTCCCCAAACAGTGTGCTCTACAAACATTTTTTCATCATTATCCAATGTTTTTGTAGATGCATCAATAGAATCAATGTTATTGGGAATATATAACTGGTCATTTAGTTTGCTTGTACGGTCGCATCCAACGATATCAACATCACTAGAGTTAATAACATTATATAATATCTCACAGTAATCATCATAAAATCCATCATCACTGTCTAAAAATATTATAAACGTAGCTGAAACCT
>JAUNXD010000136.1 GCA_030539985.1 Methanobrevibacter sp. | reverse complement strand
AAAGTTTTTAGAGAATTTTTAGAAAGTGAAGGACACACACATGTCCCAAGATATCCGGTATTGGCCAAAAGATGGAGAGATGATGTATTTCTGGTTGGAGCATCTATATTCTGTTTCCAGCCATGGATTACTTCAGGTTTGGTTAAGCCTCCTGCAAATCCTATCGAAATGGCTCAGCCGTCAATCAGGTTAAACGATGTTGACAATGTCGGAAGAACCGGCCGTCACATGACCTGCTTTACAATGGGAACACATACTGTCATCAACAAGGAAGATGACTTCATCTACTGGGAGGACCGTACAATCGAATTATGTCATGAATTCTTTGCACATATAGGCATCAACACAGAAGAGATTACTTTCATCAAATCCTGGTGGAGTGGAGGAGGTAATGAAGGGCCATGTTATGAAGTGTGCTGCAGAGGTGTTGAACTTGCAACACTTGTTTTCATCCAATATGAAACTTTAGAAAATGGAGACAAAAAGGAAATTCCAATTAAAGTTGTTGATACGGGTTATGGGCTTGAAAGAATCGCTTGGATTTCTCAAGGTACTCCAACCGCTTATGATGCATGTTTTGCACCGGTTGTTGATAAACTAAAAGAATTGACTGGTGTTGAAATCAATGAGGATATTCAGGGAAGAAACGCTCAAATTGCTGGTATGATGGATATTGAAGATATTGGGGATTTAAAGGAATTAAGACAACAGGTTGCAGACAGTTTAAATCTCTCATTAGATGAATATCTAAAAGCTGCAGAACCTATGGAGGCTATCTACATTATTGCAGACCACACAAGATGTCTTGCATTCATGATTGCAGACGGCATCATTCCTTCAAACGTTAAGGAAGGTTACCTTGCAAGACTGGTTTTAAGAAGAACCATCAGATTCATGAAGGAATTGAACATGAAGGAATCCCTTGCGGATGTGATGGCAATACAATTGGACTTTTTATCCAAATTCTATCCTGAAATCCGAGAATCCGAAGACCATATCATGAACATCATCACTCTTGAAGAGGAAAGGTATGCTTCAACAGTCAAGAAAGGAAGAAGCATCGTCAAAAGATCAATCAAAAGACTTAAAAAAGAAGGAAAATCAGAAATGCCTCTTGATATGCTTATTGATTTATATGATGCCCATGGTATTCCTCCCGAAACTGTCGTTGAAATGGCGGGTGACAATTTCACAGTCAACGTTCCGGATAATTTCTTCACACAGGTTGCTGGAGCTCACGAAAAGGACATTACCAATAAAAAGGACACTTTCAAAGTAGACTATCCCGAAACCGACTTGCTGTTCTATAAAGATTTCTACCAAAAAGAGTTTGAAGCCGAAGTTTTGGGACTTGTTGAAAAGGATGGTGACAAGTGTCTTATCTTCGATAAAACAACATTCTACCCTGAAGGAGGAGGCCAGCCTTCTGATATGGGTGAAGTTTCCATTGACGGCAGTGTCTTTAAAATACCTTATGCTGAAAAAATCAACAATGTCGTATTGCATCATGTGGATGGTGACATCTCAAATGATGTTGTCGGCAAAAAAGTCACAGGCGAAATCGACTGGACAAGAAGAATAACACTTGCACGCCACCACACCGGAACTCACCTTGTAATTGCGGCCGCAAGAAAAGTATTGGGTCAGCACATCTGGCAGGCAGGATCCCAGAACTCACTTACAAGAGCACGTATTGACCTGTCACACTACAAACGTATCACACAGGACGAGCTCAATGAAATCGAGAAATTGGCCAACGAATACGTAATGGAAAACATCGACCTTGACATACAGTTCCACACAAGGGACGAAGCGCAGGAACTTTACGGATTCGTACTCTACCAGGGAGGTATAGTTCCGGGCAAAATGATTCGCGTAGTCAAAATCCCTGGCGTTGACGTACAGGCATGTGCAGGAACACATGTTTTAAGAACAGGTGTTGTCGGACCGATTAAAATCAACAAGACAGAAAGGGTACAGGACGGTGTTGAAAGGATCGACTTTTCAGCAGGACTTGCTGCAATCGATTCAATGCAGCATGACAGTGAACTTTTAAGGACAAGCGCTTCCGTTTTTAGCGTTGATAATGATCAGCTTCCAAAAACATGTGACAGGTTCTTTTCAGAGTGGAAATCACAGAAAAATGAAATCGACCGTTTAAAATCAGAAATTGCATCACTGAAATTGAATTCAATAGCAGATGAGTTTGATGAAATCAACGGCTTGAAGGTTGTTTCACAATTGATTGAAGCAGACTTCAAGGAACTTCAAAAGATGGCAACAGACTTTACCGACAATGGAAAGGCGGATGTCGTGATTATGGGAAACAACAACGGCAACATCGTTGGAGCAGCCTCACAAACTGCAATTGATGAAGGCATCAAGATTAACGAAATCATCAAAACTGCAGCAGGTGTTTTAGGCGGTGGCGGCGGTGGCCGTCTGACACTGGCACAGGGTGCAGGTAAAAATACTGACAAAATGGATGAAGCCATTCAAACTGCAGTCGATTTAATTAAAGGATAATCATTATCCTTTTTCTTTTTTTATAAGGGTTGTTTAGATGAATTATGATTTAATTATTGCAAGATATGGTGAAATAGGTCTTAAAAGTCCTAAAATAAGGTCACGTTTTGAAAGAAAGCTAGTTAAAAATATTAAAGCTACTTTTGAATGTGAAGTTGAGAGAAATCAGGGAAGAATATATATTTATCCTGAAGACTTCAATGACGGAGTCGAAAAGCTGAACCGTGTATTCGGTATTGTTTCTTACTCTCCTGCAACCTCAACAGTAACAACTTATGGGGATATTGATAAAACCCTGGAAAGCTACACAGAAGAGCTGATCAGGGAAAACATTTTGGATGAAAATACAAAATTTGCAATCAAATGCAGACGTGTTGGAAAACATGATTTTACCTCACAGGAGATGGCTGCACACTGTGGTGGAATTGTAAGGGATAAGATACTGGCTCCGGTTGACTTGACAAATCCCGATTTAACAATTTTTGTAGAAGTTAGGGAGAACAAGACTTTCATTTTCCATGAAAAAATCAAAGGTCCTGGAGGATTGCCTTTGGGAACACAAGGAAAAGTCGTTGTTTTATTGTCAAGTGGAATTGACTCTCCTGTTGCAGCGTATCTCATGATGAAAAGAGGCTGTGAAGTCATTGCCCTTCACTGCAATAACGATCCGTTTTCAGGACCTAAAGTCACAGAAAACTTCAATCTGCTGGTTGATCAGCTGAATATCTATGCAATGGGAACTCCAATCAAAAGAAGGGTAATTGATTATGGCGAGTATCTCACAGTCGCAAAAGAGAAGGCTCCAGATAAAATGACCTGTGTTTTATGCAAATCAGGAATGTATAAAATAGCAGAAAAGTTGGCCTTGAAACTGGGGGCAGATGCCATTGTTGACGGAAGCAGCGTAGGTCAGGTGGCCTCACAGACACTATCAAACATTTTAGCCACCAGATATGGTGTGGACATGCCTATTCTATCTCCATTGATCGGTCTTGATAAGGAAGAGATAACTGCCATTGCTAAAGATATCGGAACATTTGAAATATCTAAAATAGATGATGGGGGATGTAGTGCGGTTCCCAAATATCCTGAAACCCGTGCCGATTTGGAAAGAGTCAAAAAGGCATGTGAAGACATGAACCAGGATGTTGAAGTCGAAAAGGCTTTTGAAAATATCAGAAAACTCGATTGAGTTTTCTTTTTTTAAAATTATGCGGATAATGTCTGTTTTACGAATTCCAAACTGACATCGGCAAGTCTTGCAATGTCATTTTCACTATAACCCTCATTATCTAAATTGATTACAACATTCTTTTTACTCTCTTTTAATTCTTTGTCTTTTTCTTCTTTTACTTTTTTTACTTCTTCTTTTGCATATCTTTTTGCATATCTTTTAGCATAGTCTTCCACTATTTTCATATTTCCACCTACCATATTGGATATTCTTTTGCTGGTCAATTCGTCTTTAACGAACTTGTCGCACAACATCAATATTATTCCTTTGACGAATTGCCCAATTTCATAATTTAAGTTCGGAATGTTTGTTATTATCTCTGCTGAGTCAAGTATATTATCATCGATTGTTCTATTGGTTTTCATGAAACAAAGCAAACCAATCAACAGCAATTCTTTCTTATTCAGTTCTTGATTGTCTTTAATTTTGATTTTCATATTATTTAAAAATTCTTTTCCTTCATAGTTTTTGAGTGAGTGAATGTATATTGGAAATCTTGATTCGGGATTTACCTTATAACATTTTGTCTTTTCACTTTCAACTGTGCTTAAAACATGTACTTCAATCGGCTTTTTGGATTTGTTTTTGATGTTGTCAAATAAGGCACTGTAGAATCTGAATCTTCTCTTATCGGCAACATCAATATAGGAACTTTGAAATTCAAGTATTATGATTCTATCTTCAAGTTCGAATACCAAATCAGGTTTGTACATTTTGGGATCTATAATGCTGTATTCAGTTTGATGAACTTCGATGATTTTACCTTCTATTTTCATAATTTCGATTAATTCCTGTCCATATGTTTGTCCTTCATTTTTGAATATTATATCTTCGTGGAATTTCATAGGTTTTTTTCACCTCAGTATTTTTGTAATTATCATTTGATTTGGATTTAAAGATATATAAATCTTATGATATTAATTTAAAGCAATATTGAAGTTAATATGTAAAAAATAAGCAAAAATAAATATTGTTTTTAAATTGGAACAATTTTTCATCAAAAAATTAATGTTTCTTAAAAATTAAGAATTATGCTTTAATAAATTCAAAACCCATGAAATTATCCTTAAAAAAATTATCGAGTAATTTCT
>JAUNXD010000016.1:15929-16188 GCA_030539985.1 Methanobrevibacter sp. | reverse complement strand
GCTGACTATAACACTGCATTCATGGATTTAGAATCCGGTGCATGTGACGCAGTAGCTATCGATATCGGTGTAGCTCAATACCAAGTATCCTCCAAAGATAATCCTGATGCTTATTCAATCTTAAACGATTCAATTTCATCAGAACAATACGGTGTTGGATTCAAACTTGGAAACACTGATTTAAAAGACAAAGTGCAAGCAACTTTAGATGAAATGTTTGCTGACGGTACCGTAGCTAAAATCGCTGAAAACTACAGTG
>JAUNXD010000016.1:8625-15909 GCA_030539985.1 Methanobrevibacter sp. | reverse complement strand
ATGCTGGTGTACCAGGTTCTTTAATCACAAAATAAACTAGTTAGTTTGAGGGGAGAATTAGTAAATGATTTTAAGTAATGTTATTTCACAATTACTTGGAGGTATGGTTACCTCTATTGAGATATTCTTGCTTACTCTTTTATTCTCTCTTCCTCTAGGTTTAGTAATTGCCGGAGGGAGAATGAGTAAGTTTTCACCTTTAAGATGGATAATGAAGATATATATCTCAATCATGAGGGGTACACCGTTAATGTTACAGCTTATTGTAGTATTTTTCGCACCATACTATGTGTTAGGTATGAGTTTATCTGCTGATTATAGGTTCATAGCAGTTATTATTGCATTCACCATGAATTACGCTGCTTATTTTGCTGAAATTTATAGGGGAGGAATCGAATCTATTAACAGTGGCCAATACGAAGCTGCTCAAGTACTTGGTTATTCCAAAATTGAAACATTCTTTATAATCATAATGCCTCAAGTTGTTAAGGTAGTTCTTCCTTCTGTAACTAATGAAGTAATCACACTTGTAAAAGATACTTCACTGTCCTTTGTAATTGCAATTCCTGAAATGTTTACTGTTGCTAAACAGATTGCGGCGGCTGATGCTTCAATTGCGGCTTTGCTTGTTGCAGGTATTTTCTATTATCTGTTCAACATTATTGTGGCATTTGTAATGGAATATATTGAGAAAAGATTGGATTATTACGAATAGGAGGAATATTATATGAGTTTACTTGAAGTTAAAAATCTTAAAAAAAGTTTTGATGATAACGTGGTCTTGAAAGATATTTCTCTTAGTGTAGAAAGAGGTGAAGTTTTAGCTATTATCGGACCGTCAGGTTCAGGTAAATCAACATTGCTTAGATGCATTACCGATCTTGAAACAGAAGACAGTGGTGAAATAAATTTTGACGGGACATTTGGACTTGTATTTCAGAACTTTAATTTGTTCCCTCATCATTCAGTGATGAAAAACATTACCAACGCACCGTTGCATGTTCAAAAAAGAGACAAGGATGAAGTCTTTGCCCATGCTAGGGAACTGCTTAAAAAGATGGGTCTTGATGACAAGGAGGACGCTTATCCATGTGAGCTTTCCGGCGGTCAGCAGCAAAGGGTATCAATTGCACGAGCACTTGCAATGAATCCGGACATATTATTCTTTGATGAGCCGACATCAGCCCTTGATCCGGAATTGACTGGTGAAATCCTGAACGTTATCAAGGAACTTGCCGCTGAGAAGATGACAATGGTGATTGTAACTCACGAAATGGCCTTTGCCCGTAACGTCGCAGACACTATAATTTTCATGGACGGCGGTGTTATTGTGGAAGAAGGCACACCTGAAGAAGTATTTTCATCCGACAATCAGAGAATGAAAGATTTCTTAGGCAAATTTTACGATTAAATTCCAATTTAATCGCTTTTTTTATCTATTTTTAGTAAAAATTTTTACATAAAAGTTTATAAACTTTGATTAATATAAGTTATATTCGATTTATTGAGAGTATGGGGATTATATGTTGAAGTTAGTTAAAAAAGCAACAATATTTATACTTGTTATATTATTGATTTGTCTAACAATGGTATCCATTCACGCAGAAAACTCTACCGACACTGGTAATGAAACCATTGTATCACCAGCCAAAACATATGTTGATTTGGAAAGTAAGATTAATCAATCAGGCAATGTTTTGGTTTTAAATGAATCTTATAAATATAATTCAAGTTCGGATAGCAATCTCACTGAAGGGATTAAGATATCAAAAAGCATGACTATTATCGGGCAAAACAATGCTTCAATCGACGGATCTCAACTTGCAAGGGGACTTTTCATATATTCTGACTGCAGTGTGGTTCTTGAAAACCTTATATTTAAAAACGGATATTCCAAAGACAGTGGAGGAGCAATATTTTTAAGCCCGCATTCCACATTGACCGTTAAAAACTGTACGTTCCATGGCAATCTCGTTTACAACTCCGATGGAGGAGCAATTGACGGTGAAGAGGGAACATATGTGGAAATTTATAATTCTTTATTCTATAACAATACAAGCAAACGTGAAAGCGATTTGGCATGGGAAGACTATAAAAAAGGAATGGGCAGCGTAATCTGTATGCGTATCGGTTCCACCCTGAAGCTCTACGATTCTGTTATCAGAAACAATAGAGGATATCTGACAACAATACTGGTCATTACCTATGATGATATTAACAGAAAGCAAAGCTATTTATATGTCAAAAACTGTCTTTTTGAAAGCAATAAGGCAACAAGCAGCGGAGTAATCTATCTGGATGAATTCGGTATTGGTGAAATCACCGATTCTATTTTCAGAAACAATGTGGTTACAAAACGTGCCGGAACCCTGATACTTGATGCATCAACATCAGCACTTGTAAAAAACTGTTCATTTGAAGGAAATACAGCATTTAAAGGTGGAGCAATATTTGTAAAGATTTTTGAAGACAAGTACGTTGCTGATGTGACAATTAGGGACTGTAATTTTACAAATAATCATGCCGAGTTGTATGGTGGAGCAATCTATACGAAATCAGGTATAACAAGAATATACAATTGTAATTTTGTTGGAAACTCTGCAGGAGATCATGGAGGAGCTGTTGCATCACTGCTTGGAACATTGAAGATTTATGATTCTACTTTTTCAGATAACAAGGCTCCTGACGGTGGAGCATTATGCATCAAAAGTGATAAGGCTGTACTGTCCAATCTTGTATTCACTCAAAATGAAGCTACAAAGGCTGGAGGAGCAATATATTCAACAACTGTAAAACTCACATTGTCAAAATTAACATATAAAAAGAACACTGCAAAGACAATGGGTAAGGTTTATGGAGTATTTTTCGTTAAGATTGTTAAATACAGTTATAAATCAGGCAAGACCAAATTAAAAATTACAATTACTTCTCCTTGGGGAATGTCACTTTCACAAAAAATCAAGATTACGTTTGGCGGATATACAACAAAATGGTATAAGACCAATTCAAAGGGAAAATTGACAATCACGCTGCCGAAAAAGGCAAAAGTCACTAAAAAATCATTCAAATCCACAATGAAAAATGGATTTGGATCTTTAAAGAGCTGGACAAATAAGGTTTCAGGTAAAATCGATGTTCCTAAGAAAGTCAAAAAACCTTCAAAAATCAAGGTCAAGCTTATAAGCAACGCCAACGGCAAGGTGCTCAAAAATAAGAAATGCACTGTAAAGATATATACTGGAAATGCTTTTAAAACCGTTAAGGCCAAAACAAATTCAAAAGGTATTTTGAAATTAAGCACCAAGAAATTATCCAAGGGTGTTCATAAAATTAACCTAATATATTCCACTAAGAAGTTTGACATTAACTGCAATGCCAATGTAAAAATTAAATAACTTTATTAGTTTTCGTGTTTAAACTATTATTATTGAGGTGATAACTGATGCGTTGTCCTAATTGTGATAGTGAAAATTCGGATTCTGCAAAATTCTGTAAAAAGTGTGGAACATCACTTAAAAAAAGTGCAATTAATCATGAAAGTATGATTAATTCCATGAATTCCAAATCAAAGGGTGACAATACCACAAAATATATAATTGTTGCATTGGTAATTGTTGCAATAGTTCTTGCAGGCGCTTTTGTTTATATCTATGGATTCGGCTCCAATAATAACGATTCACAGACACAGCCTATACAGCAGGCTAAAAACAATCAAACTGCTCAACAAGATGATGAGCCCGCACAGACTCAAGCACAGTCTGTTCAAAGCACGCCTGAATCCTCATCCATGTCAATATTGGGAGGATCTTTCGAAACAGGTGGGGGCCTTGAGGATAAGACCTATGCTTCAATTTTTGTTGGTCCGGAACATTCCGGTGAAAAGGTAACTATACAGATATTATATTCCCGTGACGGGAATGCCTTGAATAATGGAAATATGGTTCCTAAAACTGTAGATTCATCTGGATATATTAATGTAAGAAGTTCAGATGCATATAAATATTTCCCTGATTATGCTGAAATCAATTTATATGACAATTCAGGAAATTTGATGGATACTCAGGGCGTTAATTTAAATCCTAGTAGTGGTACTCAAACATTTTAGTTGAGTACTTCTTATTTTTTTATTTTTCTAAATATTCTTTTGATGATGCTTGTGTCCTTTTTGGTTTTATCGAAGATGTAGTCAATGACCTGGTCTGCTGAATGGCCGGTGTGAAGTGAGCAAAACTCATTGTAAAACTCTTCATGGAATTTTGGATTTTGAACATCAAGGTTGTCATATAATTCTTCTTCGCTTTTGCAAAGCACTCCACAATTTGTTTTTCTAATGTCAAAATATGTTCCTCTCAATGTGGTTTCATAGGCTTCTAAATCAGGAACATAATAAATTACCGGCTTTTTGCTGCAGTACCAGTCAAAAACAATTGATGAATAATCGTTAATCAGAATATCTGAAGCGCACATCAGTTCAATTGCATCATCCCATCCACTCACATCTATCACGTTTTCATTCAAATCCTTAAGTTCATCGCCTTCCTCGCTCATGTGATGGGTTCTTATAAGCAAAACCGAATTTTCAGGGGCATGATTCATGAATTCAACAGGATCCAAATACAAATCAAATTTAAACATCTGGCCTCCCAAATGGCCTCCGTCCCTCCATGTCGGAGCATAGAGATAAACGGTACTGTCTTCATCAATGTTCAATAGTTTTCTGATATGTGAGCGTTTTGCTTCATATCTTGCTTTATCATAGAAAATGTCATTTGCAGGATAACCTGATTCCAATATTTCCCCTTTATATTTGAATGCGGATTTGAACCGGGATGTTGAATAGTTGTTCGGACTTAAAAGACAATCCCATCTTGTGGATTTTGAATAAAAGTCAGGTGAAGTGAATCTTCCGGTTGATTCACGATCCCAATGCAGGAGCTTATAAGGGGTTCCATGCCATGTCTGAAGGTAAAATGTTTCCTTTCTTAAAAACCAGACTGGAAAAACGGTATTGTTGATTGCAACCCTTGCCCTTGCAAGGTTTTTATAATATTTCTTTGATTTCCTTTTGGCAACAACGGCATCTCCGGGGATATTGTCCTTATCTCCGTTATATGCCCATACGAATTTATAATCCGGATATCTTTCAAGCATCCTTTCATATATATAACGCGGATTTCCGGTATATTGTTTTGCCAGATTGCTTTCAAAAAAGAACAGCTTTTCGTTAACGTCAAACTTTTCAACATACTTTTTATATTTCTTTGGCATGCCCTGCTTGCGTTCTTTTGCGATTTCATTGAATAACTCTGGATTGTCATAGAAAAGTTCTGTTTTTAACTCATCCATGGTTTTATCTTTATAATATTCTTTTTCCTCATTACTCATGAAATCACTTTTAAGCATTGTTTAAAAATAATAATATTATATTTAATTTACTTAATTAAATAATTATGCTTATATTTTAAGTTTATCTATGTTTTTAAGTGTATTTAAATATTATAAAGGATATAATAAATATATAACATATTAATATGGATTTTAAATAGATGATAATATGAAAAATTTAAAATTTAATGAACCCATTTTCGTAACTAGGCCTTTATTGCCTCCAATTGAGGAATATGAGAAGAAATTAAATGAAATATGGGATAACAGATGGTTAACCAATAACGGACCATTGGAAAGACAGCTTCAAGACAAATTAAAGGAATTTCTGGACGTAGACAATATAGAATTGTTTGTCAACGGTCACACTTCTCTTGAAGTGGCCATCAAAGCATTAAATTTAACCGGGGAAGTCATCACAACTCCATTCACATTCGCATCAACCACACAGGCTATCATTAACAATAATCTGACTCCTGTCTATGCTGATGTGGACAGCGAATATTACAATTTGAATCCTGACAATATTGAAGAGTTGATTACAGATGAGACCTCAGCAATCATTCCAGTTCATGTATTTGGAAATCCCTGTGATGTGGAAAGGATAACCGAAATTGCAAGAAAACATGATTTGAAAGTCATTTATGATGCGGCTCATGCCTTTGGAGTTTCAGTCAATGGAACACCAATAGGAAATTATGGTGACATCAGCATGTTCAGCTTCCATGCAACCAAGGTTTTCAACACAATCGAAGGCGGTGCATTAACTTTCAGTGATGACGATTTGACCTATAAATTCAAGGCACTCAAAAACTTCGGAATCACACCGGATAAGGAGGAAGTTCAATATCTTGGAGTCAATGCCAAAATGAACGAATTTGAAGCTGCTATGGGACTGGTAAATTTGGACCATGTTGTCGATGCAATCGTAACAAGAAAGGAATTGTATGAAAAGTATCTTGAATGCCTTGCCGATTTGGAAAATGAAGGCGAAATAAAGGTAATAAGGCCTAAAAAGGAAGTTGACTATAATTATGCATATTTCACAATTAAATTAAATTCCTCTGAAAAAAGGGATTATATTTTTGAAAAGCTTCCTGAATTCAATGTTCATGCTAAAAAGTATTTCTATCCTCCATGCAATGAGTTTCCGGTCTATGATTTTGAAAAAAACACTCCAATAGCTAAAGATATTAGTGACACTATATTGTCACTTCCGATTTATCTCAGCTTAAGCGTTGAAGACGTGGAGAGAATCTGTAAAATAATTGAACTGTTACTGCGTGATTTATGATGAAATTAAGGAATATCGCTCAAAAATTTAAAAAGACAATTTTCAAACAATCCAGTTTATCCTCCAATCCAATTGTTGTCTTAAAAATGGATGAAGGGGATTTGATTGTCAATTGTGAAGCTGATAATTCCTCAAGTAAATATTTTCTTATTGTTAAGCATAGAATTTCTGAAAAAACCCTTGAAAAGAAAGTTGGCAATGGCAAAATAAAGATTTCTGTAGATGAACTGTTAAGTTTAGGATCTTTTGGGGTTCTTGATTTATATTTTAAAGTTGGATCTGATTTAATCAGGATTAAGACAGGTTCCAAAAAACATATTAACGCTGAGTTCAAAGACAAGAACTGCATTTTGAAATCATATGCAACACAATATGGTAATCTGTCAATAACTGTTGAAAAAACTGATTTTGATTATAAGATAAATTCCCTTGATGTTTCAGATGATAGTATTGTCATAACAGGAGATTTTGATTTCATTAAAGACGAAGACCGCACTGAATTTTTCATTGAGATTAAAAATCGTAAAACTGGAAAGAGAATCGATGAAAAAGTAACTTCTAATACAGTATCATTCAATTTGGATGAAATTTTTAACTTCCTGATG
>JAUNXD010000016.1:0-8615 GCA_030539985.1 Methanobrevibacter sp. | reverse complement strand
TTGACTTGTACTTCAAATCCAAATTTGGCGCTAACTTCGATAAAAAAAGAATCAAGTACAATCGTGAATTTCAGTTTTTCAAGGCAGTTTCCAAAAACAAGAGCCGAGTCCTGAAAGCATTTTCAACCGGAAAGAACAATCTTTCATTCAAACAGGAGGAAAGGTTTTTTGACTGCAACATTTCCGATTTAAATGCCCGAAATGGCGAACTGCAGATTAAAGGAGAACTTGAAATTCTTGACAGTGAAATCACCAATGTTGATAAGATTGAATTGATAGCCAAGAATCGTGAAAACAATGCAGACAATATCTTTGATTTAACATTCAGCCAATCTGAAGGCAAATATGCTTTTGAAGGCAGTGTAAGTGAAATATACTCCGGTGAGAAAATCGTCAATTTAAGGCTTGACTTTTTCCTGAGAGTTTACTGTGACGGCATTTATTATCAAAATGTAATTGATTTGAGCAATTTCACAAGTTATGAGAGAAAAGAAAACCGCTTTTTGGTTAAAATTGATTATAAAGACAATATTTATTCTTATTATGCAACTGAAAATAATCATTCCCTTGCATTATGGATTACAACAGAGACTTCATGGAATAAATCATTTGAAGTCACCAAAGGAAAAACCATATATGATGAAACCGCTGCAGAATATGATTTGGACAGTAAAATGGTATTCTTTGAAAGCTTCTTTGGAAAGTCATACAGCGGAAATCCAAAATATATCTATGAGGCAATGCTTGAGATGGGAATGGATAAGGAATACACATTCGTTTGGGCATATTCCGGTGAAAACAAGGATATAATTCCTGGAAATCCGATAATTGTAGACAGATATGAAGCGGGCGATTACTACAGGTATCTGGCCCGTGCAAAATATTGGGTCAACAACATCCTGTTCCCGATTCATAAAAAACGCAGGGGCAATGTTTATCTGCAGACATGGCACGGCACTCCCCTTAAGAAACTGGGTTATGACATTACCATTCCAGGTCCTGAAGTCGAGGCCCGGAAAAACTTCTATAAGGAATCCAGAAATTGGGATTATCTGATTTCATCAAACGAGTACTCTTCAGAGATTTTCAAAAGGGCTTTCAAGTTCGAAAAAGAGGTTCTGGAGATGGGATATCCTATAAACGACATATTCTTCAGGGACAATGCCGAAATGATCTCCAATATAAAATCCGAATTCGGCATTGATGGTGACAAGAAGATTATACTTTATGCTCCAACATGGAAAGATGATGAGCAAAATGAAAGCTGGGAGCATTATTTCAACCTGGAAATTGATTTGAAAAGATTATATGAGCAATTTGGTGATGAATATGTCATTCTTTTGAAGATGCATCATTTAGTGTCCGAGAATCTTGAAATTGATGGTGAATTGAAGGATTTTGCAGTTGATGTGTCCGGATGGGATGACATCCAGCAGCTGTATGTCACAGCAGATATCCTCATAACAGATTATTCCTCCGTTTTCTTTGATTATGCACATTCAAGAAAACCGATTTTATTCTTTGTTCCTGATTTGGAACATTATGTCAGTAATGTGAGGGGATTGTATTTGAATATGAAAAAGGAACTTCCCGGACCGCTCATAAAGGACAATGATGAATTGATAGATGCAATTAAAAATATCGCTGATGTTGAAAGTGAATACAGTGAAAAGTATGATGAGTTTTATGAAAGGTTCTGCAGTTTATGCAAAGGCAGTTCCGGAAAGGATATTGTTGATTTAGTGTTTAAGTAGGGATAGATATTTATGAAAAATGTTTTAGTGTTTCCATGCGGTTCCGAAATAGGTTTAGAAATTCATAACGCCTTAAAATACAGTAAGGATTTTAAACTCTTTGGAGGATCAAGCGTTGATGACCATGGAAAATACGTTTATGAAAACTATATTCCGGACATTCCTTTCATTGACGATGACAATCTCTTGAATTTCCTCAATGAAGTCATTGAGGAGCATGACATTGACTTGATTTATCCTTCACATGACGATGTTGTTTTAAGACTGTCCGAGTTAAAAGACGAGCTTGATGCACATGTTGTGGTGTCAGATGACTATACCTGCGACATATGCCGGTTCAAAAGCAAAACCTATGAACTGTTTAGGGAATATGATTTCACCCCAAAGACATATGATATCACACAGAAAGGAATTGAAGATGAGTTTCCAATATTTTTAAAGCCTGATGTTGGCCAGGGAGCAAAGGGAGTTGCTTTAGCAAATGATATGGATGATTTGAAGCATCATTTCTCACAAAACCCCGGACTCATTGCCGTTGAATACCTGCCGGGTGATGAGTACACCATCGATTGCTTTTCAGCCAAGGGTGAATTGCTCTACTGTGAAAAACGCCAGAGAATCAGGATAAAGGACGGCATAAGCGTCAACGCAACAACAATCGAAACCGATGAGGAAATAAGAAAAATCGCTGAAATAATCAATTCAAAACTTGCCTTTGACGGGGCATGGTTCTTTCAGCTTAAAAGGGATAAGGATAATCAGTATAAACTATTGGAAATTGCACCAAGAATTGCCGGAACAATGGCATTGCACAGAAACACCGGCGTAAACTTCCCTCTTTTAACATTATACGCTCATCTTGGCATTGACGTGAGCATAATATCAAATGACAATAAACTGACCATTGACAGGGCACTGACCAACAGATTCAATTATGAAATCGACTATGAACGGGTTTACCTTGACTTTGACGATACCGTATTTGTCAAGGGAAAAATCAACACGTACCTGATGATGTTTTTATATCAGTGCGTCAATGAAAACAAGCAAATCATTCTTATAACAAAGCATATCAGGGACATTCATGAAACCTTAATGGAATTGAAAATTGATGAAGGCCTCTTTGATGAAATCATTACCCTCACAAAGCAGGACGATAAGTTCGAATATATGGACAATGAAATTTCATCCATATTCATCGACGATTCGTTTTCCGAAAGAATGTCCATTTCACAAAAGCTGAACATTCCCGTATTTGACCTGGATGCGATTGAATCATTAATTGACTGGAGAATGTGAATATGTCTCAGGATTATGAATATAAATTATCTGTAGTAGTCATTGTATACAATACCGAAGAATTCATTGAGGAATGCCTTGATTCACTTGTAAATCAGACATTGAAGGATATTGAGATAATCTGCGTCAATGATGAAAGTACAGATAACAGTCTAAACATCTTAAAGCAGTATGCACGCAAATATGATAATATCAGAATCATAAATCAGAAAAATCAGGGAGGGGCCGTTGCCGGAAACAACGGTTTGAAACAGGCAAAAGGAGAGTACGTTGCAATCCTTGATTCGGATGATGTTGTCGTTGAGGACGCATACGAGAAAATGTACAACATAGCAAAGAAAACCGATTCAGACATTGTCGGCGGAAAGCCGAACAAGTATATCAATGGATTTTTAAGGGAAATCTCAATAAAGCATAACATCTGGCTGGAAGAGCGAACAATCAATCCAGATATTGATTTTGACATTTACCATGACGTATTCTACTGGGATAAGATATACAGAAGGGAACTGATGGAAAAAAATGATGTCTACATGATTCCGGGCAAACTGTATGCCGATGCGCCAATGGTTTTCAAGGCATATTTCTATGCAAAAAAGATTACGTTAATACCTGACGTTGTTTACTATTGGAGAAAACGTTCGGAGAACACTTCAATCACCAAGAGCCTCCTGGACATTGACAATATGAAAGACAGGCTTGTGACCTATTATTATTTGAGGGATTACTTCAAGAAGGCCAAAAAGCAGGATTTGATGAACGATTTCATAAAGATTTACTTTGAAAGGTTCTTCTATCCGATTGAAGGGATACTTATGGATGACCAGTTTAAGGATGCATATCTCAAAGAGGTTTATGCAATCCTATCAGACATTCCCGACATATACGACAATGACGTGAGAATCACCTATAATCTCTACACTTACTTCATTTTAAATGATATGATTGACGATCTCGTCGAGTTCATGATGTTTTATGAGGATGACAGGGAGATTCTAATAGAGGACGGCGTCAGCTATTGGAACCTCAAGTATTTCAGAAATCCCGACTACAACATTCCCGATGAGCTTTTCGCAATCGATTACATCTATGACAACTTCATGACCTTTGAAAGCGTCAAGTTCGACAGCGATTATTTCCATCTTGAAAACATTAAAATTCCAGAGACAATTGATGTTGATGAGGCAAAATTGGTATTTTACGGACGTACAAAGGCATACAATTCAGTAAACGATAACATTAAAGTATTCAAATTAACTGATGATGGTAAAAACAGCTTTTCAGTTAAAGTGCCTCTTGATGAAATCACAAATATCAATGTCTATGATTTCTACTTGAAATTCAAGTACAATGGCCGTGACGAGCTGTCAAGAATAAAGGACAAGGGATTCGTTGAGGAAGTTGACGTTGACAAAATCAGCACAAACGATTACATAATCCCTCACTTTTCAAAATCCGGAAATCTGGTAATCACATACTGTGATGCCAAAAACCTGTTCAAAACCCGAATCGAGGAAGATAAGCTCAAATTCATTCCGGATACTCATGAGGACATTAATTATGATTTATATGTTGAAAGTCAGGGAAAATTTGACAGAGTATACTTCGATGCCGGTGAAAGAGAATTAACTCTTGACTGCAGATATGCCCTTGACAGGCAAGTCGAATATAAGATTTACATTGAACTCAACAAGCATTCATTTAAATTGAGGGAAAATCATTTAAAAGATTTCACAGATAAAACATTCAACACCTCATTAGGTGAAATAAAGCTTTATAAAAATGATGACGGTGAAATCGCAATCAAATTAATATAGGTGTGTGAAATTGTCTCAAAATCCGTTGGTAAGCATAATCATTCCGGTTTACAATACAGAAGAATACCTCGAGGAATGTCTGGACAGTCTTGTTAACCAGACACTTGAGGACATTGAAATCATATGCATAAATGATGCATCAACCGATTCGTCTCCTGAAATATTGGAGAGATATGCTGGAGAAGATGAAAGAGTTAAAATCATTAACAACAAGAAAGGCACAGGCCCGTCAATTGCCAGAAACAACGGTTTGATTCTGGCAAATGGGGAATACATTGCATTTGTCGATTCCGACGACAAGATAGAATTGGATGCATTTGAAAAGCTGTATGAATTTTCCATAAACTATGACCATGACGTCGTCGATTTCAATACCGTGAGATTCAACTACACTGGAGCAGAATGGGAAAGCGTACTTCACGCCAAATCAATCAAAGGCGAGACATTCACAAATACCAATCTAATCAGCAATCCCGAACTCGTTTACGATACGATAATCTGCAACAAGTTTGTCAAAAAGACATATCTTGACGAACACGGTTTCAAATTTGCTGAAGACAGGTTATATGAGGACATTCTCTTCACGATGGATGTCTTTTCCAAAACCGATTCCATCGGAATATTTCCCGAAGTCAAATACTATTGGAGGGTCAGGGACAATACCAAAAGATCAATCACACAAAGCGTTGACAATCTCAAAAACCTTCAGGACCGCATTTTCGTCACAAGGGAAATCATGAAGATATTCCGCTCACAGGGCTTTGAAGAACTCTTTGACGTGCTGTACGTCAAGCTTGTTGAAATTGACATACTTCAATTCATCAATGAATTGGACATAGGAAGTGAGGAGTTCAGGCAACTGATGATAAGTGAAGTCAAGCCTTTCGTCGAAAACCTGCCCGACAAGTCATTCAATACAATAAGCGATTTTGACAAACTTAAATACAGGCTGTTTTTAGATGAGGACATCGATACATTAAAAATCATTCTCCATCAGCAGCGTATCGACACTACAAGACAGAAGAAAAGCAACATCAAAATAGTCAAGCTTAAAAAGAAGGTCAAAAAACTTAAAAAGCAGAATAAGAAATTGAAAAAAGAGCTGGACAGCTCAAAATCATCCTCCGGATGGTTGAAGAAGTTAAGGAGATAAAGGTGATGGTATGCCTAAGATTTCAGTTCTGATACCTGTATACAATGCAAGCGAATTTCTACACGATTCGATTCCGTCAATACTCGACCAGACATTCGATGACATTGAATTGATATGTGTAAATGACGGTTCAAAGGACAATTCACTGGAAATTCTCAATGAGTTCAAAGCAAAGGATTCACGCGTCAAAGTAATTGATAAGGAAAATGGCGGCTGCGGATCTGCAAGAAACAGGGCATTGGATGAAGCCACAGGAGAATATGTGTACTTTTTTGATCCCGATGACATGCTTGAGGAAAACGCATTCGAACTTGCATACACAAGCGCTTCTAAAAACAATTCAGATATGGTGGTGTTCAAGGCAAATGTTTTCGATGAGAAGGGAATAAGCAACAGGGAAACATTCTTCTATTATGATGTGAGGTTGGATGAAAGCCAGTTCGATAATTTCACCTATCATGATTTGAAGGAATTCGTCTTAAGAGGCGGATACGCTCCATGGGCAAAACTTTATAAAAAGGAATTCCTTGACGCCTATGATGATTTTAAGTTCAATCTGGGACTGGCATTTGATGATGTTCCATTCCATGTAAAGTCAATGATAAGGGCAAAAAGGATATCATTCATCAACGAATACCTCTACCACTACAAGGTGGACAATGTCAATTCGGTAAACAGCACAGCATCAAACGGATTTGACATATTCAAGATAATAGACATTGTTGAAGATATCATTAAAGGCGAAAACTGCTATGATGAGATGGTAAAGCAGTTCCATAACTTCAAGGTTGGCCATATCCTGCTTTATATAATAAGCACAGATTCCGCCGAATACTTCCGCATGGCCCGCGAGAGGTTCCAGGAGCTTGATGAAAAATATATTGCAGACAACAGTTACCTGAAAACCAGATATGACCTGGTTTTAAAGCATGATGATTATGATACATTCAAAATGGAATATAATATTTTAACCCTTGAAAGTGAAAAAAATCAGTTAAGACAAGAGGTTAAAAAGCTTAAAAAACAGAATAGGAAGTTGAAAAAGGAATTGAAAAAACTCAAAAAAGAGTCTCAAAACTCTCAAGATTCAAAGTTTACAAAGGCATTGGGAAAATTCAAACGTTAGTGGTGTACTTATGAATATTACGGTTATAGGAACAGGTTATGTAGGTCTTGTAACAGGAGCATGTTTTTCAAAAATGGGAAATAAGGTTTACTGTGTTGATATAGATGTGGAAAAGATTGAAGGGTTGAAAAATGGAATTTTACCGATTTTCGAACCTCATTTGGGAACCATGGTTAAAAATAGCCAGGAAAAAGGAGACCTGATTTTCACAACACAGATTAAGGAAGCTCTCGATGAAACCGACATTGTTTTCATAGCTGTCGGAACTCCTATGGCCGAAGATGGAAGTGCAAATCTCGATTATATCTTCTCAGCAGCAACAGACATCGCCCAAAACATTACTCATGATTCATTAATCGTAATCAAATCAACAGTTCCTATCGGTACCGGATATAAGGTAAAGGAACATATTGAAAATATCTTAAAGGAAAATAATTCCTCAGTAAAAATAGATATTGCATCCAATCCCGAATTTTTAAAGGAAGGCAGAGCCATTGAAGACTGCATGCACCCTGATAGAGTGGTTATCGGTGCTGACAATGATGAAGTATTTGAAACATTAAAGGATTTATATTCTTCATTTGTATTTAATCATGACAGGTTTGTTTTAATGGATATCAAATCATCAGAAATGACCAAATATGTGGCAAATGCAATGCTTGCAACTAAAATATCCTTCATGAATGAAATAGCAAACATTTGTGAAGTCACAGGAGCCAATGTCCAGCAGGTGCGCTTGGGTATTGGTTCGGATAAGCGTATTGGCTATGATTTCATATATGCCGGCTGCGGTTATGGTGGAAGCTGTTTTCCAAAGGATGTTCAGGCATTGATAAATACTGCCCAAACTCATGGCTATGAACCTATGATATTATCCAATGTTGAAAAGGTTAATTTAAATCAAAAGAAGGTATTAGTAAATAAGGTAGTTGATAGGTTTGGTAGCAATTTAAATGGCCGAACTTTTGGAATTTGGGGGTTGTCCTTCAAACCTGGTACTGATGATGTGCGTGAAGCTACATCACTCGTTGTAATTACATCACTTATTGACAAAGGTGCAAAAATTAAGGCATATGATCCCGAAGCAATTGAAGAGTTTAAAAAATCAATTGATGATAAATATTTGGATAGCATAGAATTTGTCGATGGCCGTTATGATGTGGTCAACGGCAGTGATGGATTAATCTTAATAACCGAGTGGAAAGAATTTAGAAATCCTGATTTTGATTTAATTTCTGAAAAAATTAATGAGAAAGTAATTTTCGATGGAAGAAACATTTACGATAAAAAAATAATCAACAAAGGATTTGAACTGTATCAGATTGGGTGTTAATATTTATGAAAATTTTAATTAAATAAAAGTTTTTCATATGATTTATTTAGGGATTTTACTGATTTTGAATAGTTTTTTAATCAATCCAACAAAATGATGCTTTTTTTAGAATAATTTAAATATAAAATAATTC
>JAUNXD010000135.1 GCA_030539985.1 Methanobrevibacter sp. | reverse complement strand
CCCATTCAACAATATATCCTCCAAGACTTACCATGTGATACGGTCTCATAACAAATTTCATAAATAATCCTCCTTATAATAATCCAAGTACAACAGCCAAGATTCCAAGCAGTGTAGTGCCTAAAATGGTTGGTAATAACTGTCTGTTTGTAAATACCGGGCTGAACGCCGAAAAGATTCCCATCATGAATACAAATATCAATGCCACGACTATATTTACGATTATTCCCCATGACATGATTGTTGGCGGAACTCCAATGAACAATACTGAAAAGACACATCCAAGCACAAACATGAAAAATCCTCTTGTAAGATAAACAACCGCCCTGTATTTAGCGGCATATTCCATATAAGGTCCTTCAATCACATCACTTTTAGCCTTGATGATTGAAAATGGATATTCATTCAGTATAATCATGTATCCAATGAAAAATACTATTGCCGCAATTCCACCGGCCACTGTAAAAAGAAACGGTCCATGAATTTGCTGATATCTGACAATATCCTGTAAAAATATACTTCTTGAAGCAGTTACAGGTGCAAACAATGCCAGATACAATGGGAAAGACCCATAAGTAATCATTCTTAGAGATCTTCTTGCACTTATATCTTCAATGAATGAGAGGTTTGCCTTATTATGTACTGCACCTTTAATCCTGTCTGGAAACGGCATTCTAACTGACATTACGGATTTTGACAATGCTCCCATAAGAACATAACAGATTTCCTCCACCTTTAAAAATCCGACAATTGCAACAAGGCTTGAAAGAGCTGCAAAATGATATGCCTGTGGAGTCAATGCAATTAAAACGCATAAAACAACAATGAAACATATTATCGGCAATATCTTATACAGTCCAGGAACAGGAGATTCGACCTTGACGTTTTCCTTGAACATGAATTTTAAAGGAGCCATCAGTCCAGGAGCAAGAACTACCGGTCCGATTCTTTGTTGGATTCTTGCATGAATGTATTTCCTTTCAATTCCCGGAAGCAATGTTGATATCACAAAGCAGACAAGCACAGTAATGATTACTGCAACAATAGGGTTTGTAAGAATATTTTCAAACATTTTTCTATCTCCTTATGATTTCAATTGCCCTGTCTGTACATGTGAAACAAGGATCACACTGTACAATACACAGTTGAGCATCTGTAATCTGGTCTCCAATACATGCATATTGCATTGCACCAATGTTTGCCATTGATGGAGTCCTTATGATACAGTGCCTTACCCTTCCGCTTTCAAGTGCATATGAATGGTATAATGTTCCTCTTGGAACTTCAATGTAACTTTCAGTAATGTCAGTGTCAAACATTTCCCAGTCACGGTTTATTACCTTACCTTCAGGGATGTTTGCAATGGCCTGGCGAATAATGTTAATTGCTTCAAATGATTCCAGTGCCCTCATGACAAGGTTTGACCTTACGTCCCCGTCAGGCTGGGTTATGACATTGAAATCAAATTCATCATATTCAAACATGGTTGTTCTCAAATCCCTTGCAACGCCGGTAGCCCTTAGTGTTGGTCCGGTAACCGCCAGTTCAATTGCCTGTTTTTGAGGCAGCACTCCAATTCCAGTAATCCTGGACTGGACTATTGAATCAGCCAGGAACCTTTCGACGAATCCTGTGAGTCCTTCTTCAACTGCATCCATATCATTTTTAAGTCTTAAAAGTTTAGCTTCATCCAAATCACATCTTGGCCTTACTCCTCCAAGAACTGAACAACCATATTGGACTCTGTTACCACCAATCATCGCAAGCAATTCCATTACGATTTCCCTTAAGTAGAATACCCTCATTGAAAATGTTTCATGAGACAATACCTCACAACCGTGAGCCAAATACAGGAAATGTGAATGTAAACGTTCAAGTTCACCCATAATTACGCGAATATAAAGTGCTCTATCCGGAATTTCAATGCCCAAACCTATCTCTGCAGTTCTGCAGGAATTCCATATATGTGAATTTGAACAAATTCCACAGATCTTCTCAGTCAATGAATTTGCCTTCTCGACTGGAAGGCCTTCCATGATTCTTTCAATACCTCTATGATTAACACCAATTGTGATTTCGGCTTCTTGAACTATCTCATCTTCTACAAAAAACCTTACCCTATATGGTTCCAATGCAGCAGGGTGAACTGTACCCATTGGAATTTCCGTTTCAATAATATTGCTTCTCGGTACTTTCTTATCCATCAAATCCCCTCTAATCCGCATCTAATAATGTAGGTAAAAGTGATACAACTCCAGCCAAAACATCTTGAGGCCTTACAGCGCAACCTGGAATCTTAGCATTTACAGGTATGATATTTTCAACTGGTCCTTCAATTTCCTCTGAAGGAATGTCACCATAACAATTCTTATAAACACCACCCATCAAAGCGCAACTTCCAGCAGCTACAACCAATTTTGGATTAGGAATAGCTTCATAAATTGCCTCCAATGGTTTTCTATTCAAATGTGTAACCGGTCCTGTAACAACCAAAACATCTGCTTCACGAGGATTCCAGGTTAAAAACACATTATATTGTTCAGCATCAAATCTAGGTGATAATATTGAGTTTACAATTTCAATATCGCAACCGTTGCATCCACCAGTATAAACCAGCATCACATGTATTGCCCTTGCTCTTGAAAATGATTTAATTCCCATCTAATCACCCTCCTCTCTATTCTTCAATACTGTATTATCTGATAAGTATTGTGCAATGAATTTAAGCTTATCATCTGAAATCTTAAATGGCTGTGCCATGGTTTCAGTAATGTCAACTTCCTGATCACCGACATTGCTCGGATGTATTGTTCCTTTTTCACCGTAAAGTGAATAAACCGGACAGAAGTCATGACAATAGTAACATACGACACATTTTTCGAGAGTAATTTCAGGCACTTCCTTTTTGGTCCAGTCATCAGTTATCTTAACCGGATTTGCCAGTTCCTTCATCTCAATTGCACCTGTAGGACAGACATTGGCACAACCCGCACATCCGATGCAGGCCTTCTCATCAACCCTGTCGTCAACTTCCACTGAAAGAGTTGAAATCTGCCTTCTAAGTTCCATATCGGTTACCCTGTCGGCCGCAAAAAAGATTCTTTTAAAGTTGGTAAAAGCTCCTTCCAAAGCTATTCTTAGTATACTGCTCATTTAAATACCCTCTGCTGAATCTTTAAAATTTCTCTCGAATAAAAATGCCTTTGCAGGACATGCGTTCTTACATGCTCCGCAGTAAGTACAGTTTTCTTCGTTTACTACATAATTACCATCAATCTTTTCAATTGCATCATATGAACAAATCCCGTGACATACTCCGCAATGCATACATAATTCCTGTTCAATGAAGTTGAAACCGTCCTTGATTTCATTTTTATATATTGTTGATTTAGGAATTGCATCAACGGGACAGTGGACTGCACAGTTTTCACATAAAACACATTTATCCATATCAACTGAAATATTTCCTCTGTGAAGAGTGATTGCATCCTCCTGACACATTTCAACACAGATTCCGCATGAAATACAATCATCTGTGACTTTACCATCCCATGTATGAGTCATTACCTGACGTGCGCCTACCTCATCACAGACCTGCACACATTTTCCGCAGCTTACACAGAATCCTGTGAGTGCAGGAAGCTCTTCGCCTGAAAACTCATCATAAATAAACATTTCATCATCTTCACGCAATGTTAAAATCGGACAGTGACTGATAGCCACATCATGTGTAACGTTTTCAGTGTCGACTGTCGGATCGTATCTAAGCTTGCCGCCAATGTTTTTATGTGATTCATTTTCACACAAATCGGCGCACAGCCCGCAGTTGAGACAGGATATAATCTTGCCTTCAGGCTTCTGATTTAGCTTATTAACAACAATCTTGAATTCATCGACAGAAATTGCATTGTTAGGGCATGCCTTCATACAGTTAAGACAAAGCGTACATGAAGATGAATTGACCAACTGATGCTTGTTCATTGATTCGTTAGGACATACATCAGCACACAGCCTGCATTCCCTGCAGATTCCTTCATCCCATTCCACCTTAACATGTATAGCATCCATAGGGCAGTATTCTTCACATCTGCCGCATAATATACATTTTTCAGTGTCTGTTCCGAAATATGTTCTGGAAAGCTCCTTGACTTTGCTTTCTGTCTTGTGAGGAACATCCTCCAGCGGAGGATTTAAAATGTTGAATGACCTGATTAATGTGAGCTGCTTTTCCTTTTCAAATTCAAATCCGTCCACACGGCAATCAGGATATTTCTCCGCACAAACGCCACAACGTGAACAAATACCGTATACGATTCCATCATCAATGTGGATATTGTTTGTCGGACAGTTGTACATGCACATTCCGCATCCGTTACATTTGGCCCTGTCTACCACATATCCTCCATAGCCATTCTTGAATATTGCATGGTTAGGACAGTTCTTATAACAGATTCCGCATGTAAGGCAGCTGAACGGAACGCCATTAATCAATCTGATGGATTTTGTAGGACATGACTTAATGCAGTCTTCGTTTTGTTTACATGTATTAGTTGACAAAAACATTTTAAAAACTCCTTATTTACTCCTTGCAAATATTAGTTTGCCTACAAAAATTCCTATTAATGCAGATAGAAATGCAGTGGATATCGGAAAGTCTGTGTAAAACGGATAGTTACCTGACTGCCAGGCCACAACAATTCCTGCAATAAGTATTATTATGAATGCTCCAAGAGTGAAATGGGTGTCATTGTTGTTGAGCTTAATCTGTGATCCTATAATCAAACCCAATATCAAACCGAATATTATTGGTCCTATGGATAACATCTATTCACCCTCCTCGACAATTTTCTTAAAACCTGCAAATGCAATGGCAATTGTAGCCAATCC
>JAUNXD010000134.1 GCA_030539985.1 Methanobrevibacter sp. | reverse complement strand
GAAAGTAAAATGAGATATCTTATCTCATTTTTACTTAATATTTCTATTATCAGTTTTCCACCAGACCATTATCCAATCGGCCTTGTCCTTAACGTTATAATATTTGCCGTTTTCATGGGTAAGTATTCTTTCAAGATATTTCCTTAAAAGCTCCTTTTCTTCATCTGAATATAAGTCCAGTCTGAATTTGCCGTTATCCATTGCCTCATCAATGCTTGAATATTCCCGGTAATTGTTTAGGTCAAACCGTTCGACATTAGCGTAGATTCCCATATTGAACAGGATATTGAAGAAATAGTTATAATCAGGAAAGTCTTCGGTTTTGATTCCCAGTTCCTTGTCAAAGTCCTTTTCGATTTTTTTGTTTTCAGGTCCAAAGATTGTTATGAAGACATATTTGTTTGCGATTTTGTTCAGTTCAAAAAGAACCTCATCAATTGGAAGGATTCCGTTAAGAGATCTTGAGCATACTACAACATCCACATCTCCGATTTCTTCATATGTAATCTCTTCTATCGGTTTTAGTATGGTTTTAATATTGTCAACATCATTATCTTTGGCTCTTTTTTCAAGATATTCCAACATTTTGGGTGAGGAGTCAATTCCGATGACCTTTTTAACTTGTTTGGCCAGAGGTATGGTGACAGATCCTTCACCGCAGCCGACATCAAGGACAGTATCATTTTCATCAAGGATTAGTTTGTCAAATAAGGCTATTTGATAATCCTCTTTTCGGGTTCTTTTAAAAAATCCCGGTGCCGCATCATCCCAGTTCTTATTGACTTTTCCTTCAAGCCTTTCAACCCAAAAGGCAGTCCAATCAACATCATTTGGGTCTTCTATGCACTGTCTCATATTATTGTCCTCCCTTCAAGGACATTCATATAATCTTCGTAGTTTTCCTTTAAAAGCTCAGGGATATTCAATTCATATGGACATTTATCCATGCATTCATAGCATTCTACACAATCCTGTGTCTTTTTCATGATTTCCTGTGTCTTTTCATCCATATTGGGTTCGGTTGGAAAACGCCTGATCCAAAGGGACATCCTTGCACATAGGCTGATGTTGATGTCTTCCGGACATGGCATGCAGTATCCGCATCCTCTGCAGAAGTTTTCGCCAAGTTCCCTTTTATCATTTTTAATGACTGCTTTTAGCTCATCATCCAGAACTGTTGTTTCATCGTATGATAAAAATTCGTCAAGCTCTGAAAGTTTTTGAATTCCCCAAATAGGCAGGACATTATCAAACTGATTCAAATAGGCATAACTTGCTTTGGAATTTTTTAAAAGTCCTCCGCCCATTGCATTCATTGCAATGAATCCGACAAACAACTCTTTGCACTTTAAAACCAACTGAATCTCTTCAGTGCCGCTCAAATATGAAAAAGGATATTGCAGTGTTTCATAAAGGCCTGAATCAAGTGCCTCATGAGCATGAGTTATTTTATGTGTTGTAATTCCAATGTGCCTTATCATTCCTGAGTCTTTAGCTTCAAGCATAGCCTTATATAGTTCATCGTCTTCTTTTGGACAAAATGAGATGTTGTGGAATTGATGCAGGTCAAGATAATCGGTCTTCATGCTTTTAAGGGATGTTTCCAAATCGCTCCAAAAATTCTCAACTGTTTCAGCACCGCTTTTGCTTGCAAGGTAAATGTCTTGCCTAACGTCACTTAATGCATGACCAATCTTTTCTTCGCTGTCGGTATAAAAGTGTGCTGTATCATAGAAATCTATTCCATTTTCATAAGCTCTCTTGAGTATTTCTATTGACTCATCCATACTGCATCTTTGGATTGGCAGTGCTCCAAATCCATTTTTATTTACCTCTAAATTTGTTTTTCCAAGCCTCATTTTACCAATACCTTATCTTTCTTAATGTTTATATATCTTTAATTAAATAAATAATATTACTTATTTTTTTACAAATTAAATGTGATGATTAAATGAATGATTTAGAAGAGATTATCTATAAACATGCTTTATTGAATGCAGCCAAACATAAGGGAAGTGCAAATCCCGGAGCTGTAATGGGTTCAATCATGTCAAATGAACCTGAACTCAGAAGCAAGGCAAAAGAAATCGGACCGATGTCCGGTAAGATTGTAGCAAAAGTGAACGCTTTAAGTCCTGAAGAGCAGGCCAGTGAAATGGAAAAGTTGGGTATTGAAGTTCAGGATAAAAAACCTAAGAAAAAGGAAACCGGTCTTCAGGAACTTCCTGGAACTCATGAAAATGTAGTTTTGAGATTCGCTCCTAATCCGAGTGGACCTTTGCATATTGGACATTCAAGAGCTGCAGTGCCGAATGCGGAATATGTTAAAAGACATAACGGAAAATTAATTTTAAGAATTGAAGATACTGATCCAAAAAGGGTATTTGAACCTGCATATGAGATGATTCCAGAAGACCTCGAATGGTTAGGTGTCAAAGCCGATGAGATTATTTATCAATCTGACAGATTTGAAATTTATTATGAAATTGCCCGTGAACTGATTGAAAAGGGTGCCGCTTACATGTGTACCTGTGACGGTGCAACATTCAAAGAGCTTAAAGACAGCTGCAAACCTTGTCCATGCAGGGACAACTCTGTTGAGGAAAATCTGGCATTATGGGATAAGTTTGATACCATGGAAGCCGGTGAGGCAGTACTCAGGGTTAAAACCGATATCAATCACAAAAACCCTGCAATCCGTGACTGGGTTGCAATGAGGCTTGAAGATGCAGAACATCCTCGCTTAGGCAACAAATATAGAATCTATCCGATGATGAACTTTTCAGTATCAGTGGATGACCATCTTATGGGACTTACCCATGTTTTAAGAGGAAAAGACCATCTGGCAAATACTGAAAAGCAGAAATACCTATATGATCATATGGGATGGGATGTGCCTGAATATATCCATTACGGCAGACTCAAAATGGAGGATATTGCTCTTAGTACCTCAAAGGCCAAGGAAGGCATTGAAAACGGCACATACTCCGGATGGGATGACCCAAGACTCGGTACTTTAAGGGCAATTGCAAGAAGAGGAATTCAGGCCAAAACAATTTATGATTTAATCATTGAAATAGGTGTTAAAATGGCAGATTCTGCTATCAGCTGGAAGAAAATCTATGGTCAGAACCGTAATTTCCTTGAACCTATTGCAAACAGGTATTTCTTCTGTGAAAATCCGCAAAAGATAACTGTTGATGGATACACTGGAGGTAAGATTGATATTGAAAGGCCACTGCATGCAGACCATATGGACAGGGGAAATAGGATTTTACCGTTTGATGGTGAAGTATATCTTGCCAAATCAGACATAAAAGACGGAATATTCAGACTGATGGATGCGGTTAATGTAAGCATTGAAGGAGATAAAATAGCATATCACTCCGATTCATTTGAGCAAGCAAGGGAAATTAAAGCCAGAATCATCCAGTGGGTTCCGATTGATGATAATGTTAATGTCAAAATCGTCATGGATGATGCATCAACCAAAACAGGTCTCGGTGAAGGAGATCTTAGGGACCTTGAAGTCGGTGACATCGTTCAGTTTGAAAGGGTTGGATTTGCAAGGCTTGATGAAATCGCAGATGATGAGTTAATTTTTTACTTTGCTCACAAATAAGGTGATAAAATGACCATGTTTACTAATGGATTTTCAACACTTCAGATGCCTGAGGATTTTGAGCCTGTCAATGCTAAGGATGAGTTCACAGAATTATATCTGGTAAATACCAAAATACCTATGTCCATTAAGTTTTCAACAACTCCTACGTTAGTGGGACTTCCGGATATACGTGCAGACATCGAAAGGAATGCTACAAGCAATGATAAAATCAATATAATCAATTCTGATTTTATAGTGATAAATGATAATATCTACTATATGATCATCTCTTCATTTTCCGATGGGGAAAATCAAATCAGAAGAAATGAATTTTTATATGTGGAGGACAATAATCTCTATATTTTTGAATTCACCTATCCTTATGCAGACAGGGAATTGGATGATTTCTATTTGAATATCATAAGGTCTCTAAAAATTAGTGTGCCGAAATATATTGTTGAAAATGGTGAATACAGGGTAAATCATGAAGAAAAATAGTTTTAAAAAAGATATATTTTTTAATATATCTTTTTAACATCATTTGGTTTAATTTTAATGTTTTTACGCCTGTATTTAACTGAAATATCATCACCGTTAATTGCATAAACCTGGCTGGAATATGTCTCGCCGTCATGATTAAAGATAATTTCATCGCCTTTTTTAAGCACGACTTCATTGTTGTTTAATGTGATTTTGATATTGTCCCTTGCAGGTTTGTCTTTAATTTCTGCAACTTTAGGTTTTGCCAGTTCAGGTGATCTTTTGGCCTGATTAAATACACGTCTGGTATTTTCCTGCCTTAATCTTTCATCGTGATACTCATCATATGTGGCTTCAATATCAATATGGGTTTCATTGATAATCGGTTCATATTCATCGTATTCATTGACGTTTCTGATGAATTCCTCTTGTGCCTCATCGATTTCAGGTATGTCATTTGATTCAGGTGTGATTTTTTCTTTTACTTCCTGGAACAGTTTTGAACCGGTAATTTTACTTTTCATCTTGTCCAAATCTTTTCTGTAATCTAAATCCATGCCCTCATCCTGTTCATCATCACCAAAGAGGTTTGCATCATCAATTGAAGCACCAAGTTTATAATCTTTATTTTCACCCACCTTACTTGGGGTTTTAAGTGTTGGTTCTGAGATTTCATCTTTTGTGTCCTGATTTAACAATGCATCGGTAATGTCTTTTTCTTCTTCAACATTTTCTTTTTCAGTTTCTTTTGAAGCTGTGGTTATTGCTTCATCAATGTCTTTTTGAGATGCGACTGATGGAGTTTCACT
>JAUNXD010000133.1 GCA_030539985.1 Methanobrevibacter sp. | reverse complement strand
GAGGAACGTATTGGTCAATACCTGCTTCTGCAGGGCATCCGATAACTGAAGTAGCAAATCCAGTAGCTTCAGTAGCAGCGATTTTAGCTAAATGTTTAGTAGCTGCGGTAATAATTAATCTAGATACTTTAATTCCAAAACCTTCAGCAAAGGTATCTTGTATTTTTACGCCATTTATTTCCATATTTTCACCAAAATTTTTTTAAAAATTAAATTTTTTGTGATAATTAGATTTATGATTATAAATTAAAATAAAGTTTTCTATTTATCGGCAATGTCATCTTCAAGCGCTTCCTCAAGTTGTTCATCTGAAGAGGAAAATGAAATTTTATCAAGAACTGATGTGCCATAATAAGGTAGAATGCACATTCCAATTATTGTAGCCATCCAAAATGAAATCAACCTTTCAATAACGGTTGCCGCCGCACTGATTGACGCTGTTATTCCTGCAGCAGAATAAAAAATAATCATTATGCCGTCAACAGCACCCAAACCTCCAGGAAGCAGCGGAATCATACCGACCAAAGAAGCTATAATAAACACTTCCCCAATGATGACCGGACTGACAGTGGCTCCGAATGCCAAAAATACAAAATAAACCCTTAAGATTTCAGCAATCCATATCACAAACGACAAAGGCAAAGCATAGCGCCTTACTTTTTTATTATAAATTACGACTTTCATTGTAGCCTGAAAATCTTCAATGACCTTGTGGACCTTCTGCTCGAATTCATCGGAATTTTTCTTATAAAACCTTCTGATTAATCCGATAATCCAGCCATCCACCCTTTTTCCAAAATTAGGATTGATTGACATGTAAATAATCATTGCCAAAATGACTATAATGACAATTACAGCCAAAATCATAACAATAAGCAACCATGAATCAAAATCAAAGTAAAGGCTCACGCCGATAATTGTTATGGCTGCCAAAACAACGAACGGAAAAGTATCTAATGCCCTATCTGCCACAACTGTTGCAAATGTTTCCTGCATCGGATAATTCTCTTTTTTTGCTAAAATATATGCCCTTACAGGCTCTCCACCTCCACGTCCTGATGGAGTGATATTGTTAATTGCAAGACCAACCAGTATCATTGGAAACAGTGTCTTGATGCTTACGTCAATATTGGCCACCTTATTGAGAATTTGCCAACGCAAAGTGTAGAGATAATAAGTAGCAACCTGAATTATGATAGCTAAGGCTATATATTCCAGTTTAGCAATCTTTAAGGCTGAAATTACCTGATCTATACCTACAAAATACAGCATTACAGCCAATATCAGGATACTTATTCCAAGAAAAAAAACGGTTTTTTTATCCATATTATTAATTTTATCCCAATACTTATAAATTTATATAGAAATTTATCCTAACTTTTAAGTAATGAGGTATATTACAAAAACGGATTTGATAATAGTTGCCAGAAATTCAGGATATCTGATGGTGGGAATTGGAGTAATGTGTTTAATTCCACTAATATTCGATTTGATTTATTTTGAATTCGATATCCTCAGTTTTGTCATACCTGGGCTGATTTCAATACTGTTAGGTGTTTTTGGACTAAAATATTTCGATGAAAAAACCAAAAAGAAAATGCGCCTCAAGCATGGGATGATGATTTCATCGTTTGCATGGCTGTGGGCAAGTATCATCGGAGGAGTCGTTTTCACACTATCAACAAATATCCCTCTGCTTGACGGCATTTTTGAGAGCATGTCCGCATTGACCGGAACCGGAATCACAATGTTTATGGACGTGGAAGTTTTACCTCATAGTATCTTATTTTTCAGAGCTCTTGAACAATGGATTGGTGGTTTGGGAGTGGTTGTTATGGTTATTGGTGTTTTAACAAAACCGGGTTCCGTATCATCAAAATTATACCATTCAGAAGCTCGTGATGAACGTATTAAACCAAGTATTAAAGCCACAATGGAAAAAACCATAGAGATTTATGCAATATATACCGTTGCGGGAATAATTCTCTATGTGCTTGCAGGAATGCCTCTTTTCGATTCAATTTGCAATACGTTCCATATTATTTCAACAGGAGGAATGAGCGTTAAGAATGCAAATATGGGATACTACCACAATGACATAATCTATTTCATTTCAATTGTCTTGATGATTTTGGGAGCCACAAGCTTTTTGGTGCACTACAAGGTTATAAAAACAAGAGGAAGATCATTGCTTGGAGATCTGCAATTCCAAATTATCATAAGCATAATTGCAGTAGTGACATTGATGCTTTATCTGGTGTCAAACATTGTCCCTATGGAGCTTTTGTTTACTGCAGTATCTGCAATGACAACAACAGGAGCCAGTGTAGCCCTACCTTCCACCATGGCAGGTTGGCCATCATTCGTTAATGTATGTATGATGTGTCTGATGCTAATGGGAGGATCAAACGGTTCCACAGTAGGTGCAATCAAGCTTGTTCGTATGATTACCTATTTCAAGGGAATATACAGGCACGTACGTGAAATATTATCTCCGGACGGTAGAGTGGTGCCTATTAAATTGCACGGACATACAATTCCTGAAAAATCAATTGCGCAGGCAGGAAATTTCATTACCCTTTATATGATGTTCATCATGTTTACATGGGCATTATTCTGTCTTTTCGGTTATGACCCATTCAGAAGCCTGTTTGCGGCAATGACCCTTCAGGGCAATAACGGTTTGGAACTTGGAATAATCAATTATACGCTAAATCCAATACTTAAAATCGTCAGCATGTTCGACATGTGGACCGGAAGGCTGGAAATATATCCAGTGCTTATTACACTAAGGGCATTTTTCGAAATATTTAAAAGATAGATTTATATAAATATTGATTATTAACTGTAAAAGAGGCGATTTTGTGTATGCAATTATTATGGGAGGAGGTCGTGTAGGACGTTCCCTCGCAAATTTATTGATTGAAACCGGAGCAGACATCACTTTAATTGAAAGTGATGAATCCCTATGTAACGAAGTTGCAGCAGACCTTGATGCACTTGTTGTTTGCGGAAATGGAACCAATTCCAAATTACTTGAAGAAAGTAACATTGAAGATGCCGATTTTTTTATTGCAACAACAGGAAATGATGAGGCAAATCTATTATCATGCATTCTTGTTAGAAAATATGATGTTGAAACCATTGTTGCCCGTGTAAGTAACCCTGATCACGAAGAGGCATTTAAAGAAGTGGGAATTGATAAGGTAATAAGTCCTGAAATAAGTGCTGCAAGAGATCTGGCCCAATTTGTCATGAATCCAAGGGCATCAAAAATCACAACTCTTGGAGAAGGTGATGCTGAAATTATAGAAATGACAATAACCAACGATAAAGTCGTCGGAAAACGTTTTAAAGAGGTATCCCCTACTAAAGATTTTATTATTATCTCCACATACCATAACGGAAAACTGATTATCCCTCAACCTGAGGATGTCATTGCACGTGGAGAAAAGGTTTCCATTCTCATTAAAAGAGGAACCCTGAAAAAAGTTTCCAAAAAATTAGAGAAATGAATAGGACATTTTAATATGTTCGTTACCATTTTTCTCAACTATTGGACCGTGACCAGGATAAATATTCTTAACGTCTAATTTTAATAGCTTTTCAACGCTGTTTTTCATATCCTGATAATCGCCGCCGATATCCATTCTGCCAACACCGCCACCGGAGAATATGGTATCGCCTGAGATTAAATTTTCACCATCCCACAGACAGATTCCGCCACTGGTATGGCCAGGAGTGTGAATTACTTCAAAATCCTCAATTTTATCCCCCTCGCTCAATTCAATATCAACTCTTGAATTGTCCTCATTTTCAAAAGCTGAAAGGGAAGTTCCCAATGTATCCTTGTTTCTGATGGATATTGCATCAAGTTTATGAACTGCAATCTTTGCGTTCGGGAAAAAGTGATTGCCTCCGATATGATCAAAGTGGCAGTGAGTGTTTACAACCATTTCAATGTCCTCCGGCTCAACACCATTTTCACGAAGCTTTGAGAAAAGATAATCCCTGTTTTGGCCTGCACCGGTATCGACCAATACCTTATCATTAATTAAATAACAGTTTGAATCGTAATTAAATCCTATAATAAAAACAATGTTTGACATAAAGATAGTATTGTCAAATAAGTAATTAAAAGTTTTGAAAAAAAGTTTTGTATAAAAATGGGGTCATAGGGATTTGAACCCCAATCCGGGGATGTCTCTTGCCTCAGTACTCCAATTGTTCATCACAACAGGTACTGTTCAGTTACGCGTATATTTCTTCAAAGACAACTGGAGTCCCCGATGCTGCCAGGTTACACCATAACCCCACATAACATACAATAATAAATTATATTTTAATGATATATAAACATTTGCAATTACTCGAATTTGACTTGCTTATCGATACCGACTATTTCGTCAATTTCAAAACCCTTTTCAAGTGCATAATCCTTTTCAACCTTATAGTTTCCGGTTCTTGTTCTTGGAGTGTTTTGAGGTTCCAGAAATAGCCATTTAGTGTATTTGAACCTGACTCCAATATAAGGCTTTGCACCAAATATTTTTGAAAATTCGCAAAGCGCAGTGATTTGCTCCTGTTCAATGTAAACCTTGTCTTTTGTAGTTGTTTTAACTTCAATTGCCAAATAGATTTTTCCGTTTCCTGCAATTACATCAGGCAAAGGCCTTTTAGTTGCTCCTCCAGAAGCGGGAGCCCTCATAGCTGCAAAATTCCTTTCCCAAAGTTTATGCACCAAATCTCTTTCTTCAGCAGATCCTTTTTTTGCCATCTTAACCCTCGATTAAAATGTTGAATATACAGATATATAAATAAAATGAGAGAGCATTTGAAAAGTATTAAAAAAATTAAAAAAACAGTTTTTATAAATGGGGCCGGAGCCGAGATTCGAACCCGAGTCCCGGGATCCACAGTCCCGGAGGATGACC
>JAUNXD010000132.1 GCA_030539985.1 Methanobrevibacter sp. | reverse complement strand
ATAAAATTATTGGAAAAAAGATTAAAAGTACAATACTTATAATCTCTTTTGTCTCTTTATCCATTTTTATAAATTCTCCTCTTTAAGTCCAGAACCCAGTAAAATGTCTTTTGCCTGATCATCACTCAAATCAAAATGATAGAAGTTAGAATAGAATTCCTTGGTTGCATCCACCATATTAATGTCCTTGTAATCATCTGGATAGAGCACTTTTGCAGTCCATGGAACTCCAATTATCATGTTTGCACCAACAGGCCTGTCAAACCATTTGAATGGGGATTGAGGTGATAGGTAGACCTCATGGTTTTTGACTGCATTAATTTTACCCCAGTTTGAGTCAGAGTATACATGTGCGTAGAATTCCGGATCACCTGTTATTATCTTATCCGGATTCCAGCTGATTACCTGCTCCATTGACACTTGAACGCCACTTGTGGTGTTTCCTTGTGCAACAGAGTCTGCAACATTTACTCCTCCAACCAAATCAATCAACTGGCCGTGAGTGGAGTGTGAAGGGTTTGTTTGAAGTCCGTCGTCACCCTGAGCATAGTAAACCTTAACCTTGTCCGAATCGCTTAGCTTGGATGATTTGTCATGAACAATGTCCAGATACTTCTTGTTGAAATCGTTTAACTGTTGTGCCTTGTCTTGAGCCCCTACAACTTCGCCCATGAATGTAATTGACCCACTTATTTTTTCAACGTTTGTAGTGTCATTAACAGCGATTACAGGGATTTTTCCGAATTTTTCCTGACGTTCCTGAACGGTTGAAGCATCTCCGTCACCGCCCTCATCTATGGATTCGATGACAACATCAGGCTCTGATGCGATGAATTCTTCGTAGCTTCCGTCCTGTGTACCGTACCATCCTCCCACAACAGGATAGTTTTGGTATTGTCCCGGAACATATTTCAATTCGTCATCGGTCCATTGGAAGTTTACGGCTTTCAACTTATCCGGCGCAATCATGTATAATACTGTAGTCATTGGAGGGCTTGTTGCAACAACATTGCTTACGGATGCAGGTATTTCAACATTTCTTCCAATCATATCAGTTACATTTTTAGATCCAACAGTCTCAACTGTTGACGGTGTTAAAAACATGTGTGTTGCCAGTCCCGCAAGGACCAAAACAACCAACAATAAGATTATTACTTTAATTTTCTTTTCCATTATTTAAACCCCAACATAACTTATCGATAAGAATATATATTCATATAAGTTATTTAATAAGTTTTCTAAAATATTGAAAGTATTTATATTATAATATATTTGATATTAAAAATAATGAAAAAAGTTCAAATAACTGTTAGATGGCTAAAAAAATAGATTATGATTTAAAAATAAGATATTAAGAAAAAATTATCGTTATAATAACTTTTTCATAGCTTCTTCAAATTTATCGGTTATTGCTTCCCAATCATTTGACTGGACATATTCTCTTGCATTGCTTGCAATCTCATCGTATCTGCCATCATCAAGAATATTTTTAACTGTCTCAAGAACCTCGCTTGCCTCCCGAATATATTCTATACCATGACCATATCCGAATTCCTTAGACAAACCCGGAAGTTCTGTTGCAATTACCACCTTTTTCATTGCCAGATACTCGTAAATCTTGATGGGCACTATGTCCTGCATTATCGGCTCGTCAATATGTGCCGGAAGCAGGCAAAAGTCAGCTGACGCTAGAAATTCAGGTATTTTTTCAAATGGCTGCTTTCCAGTCAGGATTAGTTGGTCTGCCATATCGAACTCATCGCGGATTTCACACATTTCCTCATATGCATCCCCATCACCGACAACCAATATTTTATAATTTGGATATTTGTCCTTATTTTGGCCTAATGCCCTTGCAAGTTCTTTCATGCCTGCAAATTCATATATCCAACCCATAAAGAACAATACAACATCATCCTCTTTGATGCCATACTCTTCACGTATTAAAGAATCATCCAAATCAGGATCATAACTGTTCAATTCTATCCCGGCATCAATCAGCATGGTTGAATCAGGCTTTGCACCAACAGTATAGGCAAATTCAGACAGTTTCTTATTGATTGTTATTACCAAATCAGCATTTCTGATTGTCTTTTCAGTAAACATCTGTCCCATCTTCTGAAACGCCTTTTCCGGAATCAATGCGTATATTACATCAATGAAATAGTATACGAAAGGAATGCCATGTTTTTTTGCAAGTCTTGATGCATTATATGAGTTCAGGATGCCCAATGCAAGAATTAAATCCGGCTTGAATTCCTCAATTTGATGCTCGATTTCTTTTTTATGAGTAAAGAATAATGTTGCATAGTTAAGACCCTTTATTTTTATAAATCCCGGCCTTATGACTTCAATATGAGTGTTTTCCTTGATTTTAGAAACATTTTCATGGACTTCCTTGTGATAAATTAAACCTGAATCATCATCGTTCGGCCAATCTATTGGATAATCAATAACTTTTATTTGATGGCCCCTTTCAGCCATTCTCTCCATCAAGTGATGCTGCTGGTGAGGGTTTCTCTCCAACCAGTCGGATTCCTGAACAACTAATATTTTCATAAGACGTTATTTGTTGTTAAATAAATATATAAGTTTCTTTTACCAAAACTAATAATTATGAAAATGCCAAATGAACTAGATTCAAAATTACTTGCCCCCTGCGGAATAAATTGTATTAGTTGTGAAAAATATCAAAATCCCTGTGCGGGTTGTTTAATTAGTGATGATGGCAAAAGCAAAGCTAGCTTAAAATGCAAAATTAAGACTTGCTTTGACAAGAAGAATTTCAGTTACTGCGGACGCTGCAGCGAATTCCCTTGTCCTTTGATGAAAAAGCACTCAAAAAAATATGTTAAAAGACATGGTTTAAATACATTAGACAGTGCCAAAAGAATCAAAACTACAGGCATTGGCCGCATGATGAGTGAGGACCGTGAAAAATGGCTGTGTCCGGAATGTGAAGGAGTTGTGAAATTCCAAACCATGACCTGTTCAGAGTGCGGATTTAAAGTTGATTAAATGAAAAATTTGATTAAATAAATCGCCAGTTCCAATGTGAAATTATATTATTATTGTAGGATACTTTCATTAAATTAATTTTAAATTAAAAATAGTAAAAAATGATGTAGGAAATCTACATCAATTTATTTTTTAACAATAATTTTTCCCTTTTTGCTTACGGCATTGTAAGTGTTGTCCCCTGCAAACTTGACGGTGTAGTTGAATTTTCCCTTTTTAACAACTTTAACCTTAATTGAAGCCACACCCCTAGAATTAGTTTTAGCGGAAAATGTTTTGCCATTGACTTTAAGAGTGATCTTTTTACCAGAAATTGGCTTATCAGATTTTAAAGTGATTTTTACAGTTTTTGATTTTTTAACTTTTAAAGTGGCTTTGGGAGCAGTCAGTGAAGTTTTCTTTTTAGTGACAATGATTTTAACATTGCCGAATGTTGATTTGTATTCATCATCACCTTCAAATACCAATGTAACATAATGAATTCCGGCGATTGAATATCTAACCTGCAAGTTAACGATTCCATTACTGTCTGTTGTTAAAATCTTGGATTCCCCATCGATTATGGCAACTACATTCCTGCTTGAAATTGCTTTTCCGTTAGCATCTTTTAATAATATCTGCAGGTTTCCATTATCTCCAGCTTTAACGTTTAAGTTAGATGCACTTATGCTTGATGATATTGCATCTTTTACTTTATTTTCAACATTTGAAACATTATTAACATTGATGTTTGCCGCACCAACGGATTTTATGAAATTGTTGACATTTCCAAGAATTATATTGTTGATTGTAGTGTTTTGAGTATTGTTTAAGACAATTGAGTCGAATAGGAAATCATCAGGATTGAATTTGGAGGTTTCTTGCTTAACTCCAATCCAATTAAATGTTAAATTTTCCAATATAACATCATCGGCATCAACATAAACCCCAAATGGATTGTAAACATTGTTTGCAATATAGTAGAAGTCGTTTGTAAATGAAAATCCGCTCAACACTGTTCCATTGGCCTCTGGTGAAATGTAAAATATTCCATTTTCCACGGGACCTGTGCCGTATTTCATCATGTGGGTGTGGTGAGGGCACACTCCAACGCTTGTGCCTGGAGTGGCAAGTATGGTCAATGTCTTGTTTATCATGAAATGGCAGTGCACAAATGTTCCGTTTAAAATTATGGTGTCACCAGGGTTTGCCTTATCGATAGTCGGTTGAACTGTTGGTTTTTGAACCTGGTTCGGATTTTCTGAGTCAGGCTCTACAATCCATGTTTGCGGTCCAGTCTCCTCTTCACAGCAGTTTTCATCGTCAGTAGTTAATTTACTATCATCATCAATTTCAATTATATCCTTATTCTCAGCAGTTAAATTCAAATCGGAGTTATCTTGAGCAGATACGGAAGATATGAATGTTAAACTAATGATCAATATTAGTGAAATAATTATTATTCTATCTAGTTTCATGCAAATTCTCCAAAATAATTTTATCAATATGCATATTTTTAACAATCATGATATATAACTATTGTTATAATTTGAAGTAAAAAAATAATGATAAATATGTAATTAAAACATATTTATCTAAACTGGAACTTCACTAGAATCTAATGTCTTATTAAGCAACACTTCAAAATTCCTGTATTGGTCTTTTAGTGAACCTATTGAAACCTTAATTTCATTATTGTCATTACTGTATCCTGAATCGAATGAAAATGTTCCAACACCCTCAACAACATTAAATTTAATTTCAACATTGTTGTTTAATGTTGCATACATTTCAAATACTGGCAAGTTAGATGCTATAGCATCATCTTTATAGAACTTAACCTGATAAGTGCCGGGATTTATAACTTCAATTTCCTTAAAAGAAATATAAGTTGTGGCGATTATTGGACACAAAGTTACAAAAACACTTGTATTAGTATAAATATC
>JAUNXD010000131.1 GCA_030539985.1 Methanobrevibacter sp. | reverse complement strand
TACCACATAATACACATTTACTTTCGTCAATGCTTATTCTTTGAACATCAAATTCGTCTTTGAAGTTTTGAGCAATCTTTTCGTGACCACTGAAGTAAACGTCGTTGAATAATCTGTGACGTGCATCTACAGCAATTGCATTTAATGTAATTGCTCCTACAGGACAGGTAGATTCACAAATTCCACATCCTAAACAGGTATGGTCATTGAAAGACAAGTTCCTGACTTCTTCAGCATCTCTTGTGATGTCAAAGTTGTTGTCTTTAACCTCTTTTAAATTTCTAATCATATTCAATCTCCAAAATTTTTATAGAATTTGTTGGGCAGTCTTCGCTACACAGCTCACAACCACAACATCGTATGGAGTCTGCATGCGCATTCAATGATTCTAATTTAATAGCTTTCATCGTACATGCATTTACACATAATCCACAACCAATACAAGAATCTCCTATAATTACTTCGAAATTTCTTTCTCCGCAAATACTCACAATTTTACGACTCTCTTCTGGTTCGTCAAATATTGCCTCGGTCATTTTCAAGAAATCTCTGGGACATAGTTCGATGATTGTTCTTGCAACGTCAATGGAGTTCCAAGATAGGTTTCTGCCATTCAGATAATGTGATATGGTAGACCTGTCAACACCCAACTCGTCAGCAATTGCTTGATGACTTTCACCCGCATCCTTCAACTTGACCGCAGCCAAATATTTTAAACCAGATGCAATATGTTTCGGCATTTTGAAAACCACCATGTGTAATGATAACACATATGTTTTCTTATATAAATATAGTTGCCTACTAGAATGAAGTCACAAGCTTTATATATTACTGTGGGAATACTACACAAAAAATTTTTTGAAAAATCATTAAAATTATTAAAACTAAAAAATTCGATTGAAAAATACTTCAAATAATACTAACAATTTAAATAAAGATTTTTACATCATATAAAATCTTAATTATCATTTGATTATGAAAAAAATAAAAAAATCATCAAAATTTAGTAATACAAATTAATAGTCAAAGTATTATAAAATTGGAAAAAATATGGAAAAATTTTAGGTCATCCTAAAATGTGTAGTTACTACACACCAGTGATTCAAAAAAATAAGGGGAGTTACATGGTGACAGCCTTGGTGAGCTTATAAAGATCGGCTATTTACCGACAATTAATGAATCTAAAATATCCTTCCATGACTGGGAATTGATATTGTCAAGTTTCATTGCTGTTCTTGAAACTACCCTAATATTCTGTGGACATGCCGGTACACAGGCCCCACATAAGTTACAGAAGTCCAAATTGGTGGAAGCTTTTCCGTCAACGATTTCAACGGCGTTACATGGACATACATCCTGACATGCATGACAGGACTCGCCTTTACATATTTTCTCTTCCGCTTCATTTTCAACAATCTCAAGTTTACCGTCAAACGGTTTTGTGATTGTGATTGCGTCTTTAGGACATATTTCACTACACCATGAACAGCTTACGCAGGTACTTTCAACAATGAATGTTTCACCGGTGACTTCAGGAACTTCAATCTCATCGATGTACATACAGGTTGAACAGATTTCCCTAATCGCATTTTCAGGACAGATTCTTTTACAGACTCCACAGAAAATACATTTGGATACGTCCACTTCAATTGAGTTGTTGACAACATCATTGCTTGTGGCAGGAACATTTTTAACTATGATTGCTTCAGCAGGACATAAATCAGCACAGAATGAACAGAAGATACATTTTTCATCATCTATGTCAATTTCTCCTCTTACCAATACTGATCTGTCTGGAAGCTCCCTTTTGAAAATAATGGAGTCTTGAGGACAGATATCGTTACATCTACCGCAGTAGATACAGTCATCATCATTGACATAGGATTCAACATCCCATTTAGGATAAATGTCGGATTCTTTTACGCTGACATCATCAATGGTTAAATCCAACGCATTGAAAGCGCATACTACAGAACATAAACCGCAAAAAGCACAGGAATCAGCATTTACGGAAATCAAATCCATTTCTATTAATCCACGTGCAATAGGAACTGTCGGACCTAATCTCAGGGAATCGGTTGGGCAAACTTCAGTACAAATCCCACATCCTAAACAGTTTTGATCCTTGTAGGACAACACCCTGTGTTCGCTGCCATCTCTTTCTATATTAAACACGTTGATCCCTCCCTTATGCTTTTGAAATTGCTTGATTAGGACAATTTTGGATGCATAAATCACAGTCATCACATTTTTCAGCAACGATGGTTACATCACCATTTTCCTCAATTAATGCACCTTGTTCGCAAATTTTAACACATAAACCTTGTACAGGACAATTTTCAATATGTCCACAAGCCTCTGAATCTATTTTTACTGCCATAATAATACCTCTCAAAATATTAACATAATTAATATCAATAAGATATTTCTCGAATTGTACTTATAAACATATCGATTATTTTTCAATAATTTTCAAAAAATGCCAAAATTATTAATTTAGGAATGCCTAATTCAAATTATTAATTAAGAATATTTAAAACAAATAAATCTAAATCAATTTAATAATTAATGGAAAATATTTGCAATACTTTATAATGAGCAATTGGATATGGATATTACATACATTTAATTTCAATGAAATAAGTTTCAAACAGTGAAATGAAGAAGAACCACAAGACATTTCGCAAAATAATAAAATATATGAAGAGAAAAAAGCATGATTTTATGTGTAGTAACTACACGTCAGGGTAAAAATAATATGATATTCAAAAAGAATGTGGATTGATCACACATCAATTAAAAAAATATAATTAATGCAAAAACATAATATATAACATAAGGGGAATTGTAAATGAAAATAGTATCTATAGTTGGTAAAAAAAATACGGGAAAGACATCACTTACCGTAAAAGTCATTGAAGAGCTGACAAGAAGAGGTTATAATGTAGCCTCAATCAAGCATTCACACCATTCCATTGAAATGGATAAGGAAAATACGGACACCTGGAAACATAAGCAGGCCGGTGCAAATCTGGTTGTTGGCGTCGGATCAACAACATTTTTCAATGCAAGAAAAGAGCATGACTTAAATAGAATATTATATCTTCTAAAACACTTCGACGACTTTGATTTCGTGATAATAGAAGGATACAAAAGCTACAATTACCCTAAAATAATCACATCCCCGAACGTGAGAGACGAATACACAATCAAGGAAGTAGATTCATTTACAATTGACGAAAAAAGCATCAGCGAACTAGCCGACCTCATAGAGAAAAGAGGCCATGACATCGTGGACACCTTATTTGCAAATAACTGCGGATTTAACGACGGTGAGGCGATTGCCGCTGAAATACGCCAGGGAAATCTGAGCGAAGATGATTTGGATAATGTTCACAGCTATCTGTCAATCGACGGAAAGGTGGTCGGCCTCAACAGGTTCGTAAGCGACTATTTAAAAAACAGCGTTACTGGAGTCATCAATACATTAAACCTCAAAGAATATGACGTTGAGGATATCGGTAAAATAGAGCTTGTAATTCCGGGAGAAACTCCGCAAAAGCCAACTGATGCCAAATGCAGCATTTCAATTAATGACAAACCCCTTGAAATCAATGAATTTACAAGAACCATCGTTTCAAATTCAATCAGAGGAATGGTCAATTCCATTAAGACCGAAGACAATGTCAAAAAAATAGATATTGAGATATCAAACATTGAAAATGATTTATCAGATGCCGACATCATACTTAAAACCAACAGCCATGATGTTGAAATAAACGATTTCACACAGAGAATCTTGAAGGAAACGATTTATGCTGTTGTCAACTCATTAAAGATTGACGAGAAAATCAGTAAAATAACTATTAGGGTGGAATAGGTATGCTTGAAGATTTTACTTTGGACAAATACGAAAGGCCAATCATTTCACTGAGAATCACGCTGACAAACAGGTGCAATGTAAACTGCCTATATTGCCATCACGACGGAATGGTCAAATCAAAAGATGAAATGACCGCTGATGAGTTGTATACAATTTGTAAAGTCGCTAAAAACATTGGTGTTAAAAAAATCAGGCTTTCAGGTGGAGAGCCGTTGCTTAAAAAGGACATTGTTGAAACCGTTGAGAAAATCGCAAGTCTTGACTTTAAAGACATCTCAATGACAACCAACGGAATCCTATTGGAAAAATATGCCCAGGACTTAAAGGATGCCGGCCTCAACCGTGTCAACGTAAGTCTGGATACGCTTAACCGGGAAACTTATGAGTTCATAACCAAAAAGGATTACCTTGAAGATGCCAAAAAAGGAATACTGAAGGCTGTTGAAGTTGGACTTTATCCTGTTAAAATCAATATGGTCATAATGAAGGACATCAACCAAAATGAAATCAAGGACATGTTCAGATTCTGCAGGGACAACGATATTGTCCTTCAGATTATAGAACTGATTGAAAGTGAGAACTGTGATGATGACAAGTTCAGTGCCGATTACCACTATAAGCTAGATATGGTTGAAGAGAGACTGGCTGATATGGCTGATGAGGTGTATGAACGTAAGTTTATGCAGGGCCGTAAAAAATATTACATAGACGGCGGAGAAATCGAGGTAGTCAAGCCTGTTGATAACTCTACGTTTTGCGCAAATTGCTCCAGATTGAGGATAACTCCTGACGGTAAAATCAAACCATGCCTTTTGAGAAATGACAATCTGGTCGAACTGATATCACATGTGAGAAATGGTGAAAGTGAAGATAGATTGGAGGAAATTTTCATAAATGGAATTAACAACCGTGAACCGTTCAATTCCTAATTTTTATTATTTTTTAAATTTGAATATAACATTGTTATGAATTAGTCGTAAAAAAATAAAAAGGTAATAGGGACAACCCTATAACCATTTAGCTTTGGATACGTGGTCTGTGAATGGAAGTGGGTCGTCACTGC
>JAUNXD010000130.1 GCA_030539985.1 Methanobrevibacter sp. | reverse complement strand
TAATAATTAATATTAACCTCATCAATTATAAAACCTTTGAAACTACAACTTTGTGCAAAAACACAAATGTGATTCCCATATCATATGGTTAAAAAACATGAATCCCAAAAAACAAATACAAATAAATAAAAAAACAAGTAATTAAAATAACAGTCACCCCAGTAACCGTTAGTTTAATTATAGAAAAAATTAATATAAACTATCCCTCAACCATGATGAGCTTGCCCGTCGACGGATCCTTATAAACCTTACCCATCTCAGTATAACCCTGACCTGAACTGTTGCTGGTATCCGGCGCCTCATCCAACTGAGTGCCCTGATCAATCTCAGTAGTCTTCTGCTGCATCTGCTCCTGAATATTCTCGCTTGGATCAATCATCGCCTGCATATTCCAGGAAATAATAACAAAAACCAGAAAACCAACAGCAATAACCAGCATCGCATCCACAAGGTTACTTGTTCCGGCCATCGGATCTTCCTCAACACGCTCACGCCTACGCTGTCTGCTTCTAACCATGGTATCTACTCCATATAGTCAAGCACCGCATCAGACAAAGCATCCAAATCAGCCAAAGCCTTATCACACCACTGCTTTCGAATCTTACCCAATACATAGCATAATGCACCGGAACCGATACCCACAATGGTTGTGTTAAAAGCAATTGTCAGGGATGATGCCAAAGTGTTAATGTCACCAGCACCCAAAGCCGCAAGCCCTGGACCCATAGGAATCAAGGTACCCATCAAACCCAAAGTCGGCCCTACACGGGTTATGACATCAGTCTTGTTCAAAGTCTTATCCACACGCTCCTCTTCAACCTCAACGAGTCTTCTTGCTAGAGCCTCACGTGAGGATTTTTTCATGGTTGAAGAGTTAGCAATCTCTGAGAGTATAACTTTCTGATTTGAGGGAATATTACTGTTTTTGATAATACTTTTAACCTCATCAATGGATGCGGCATTGTTAATTGCCCACATCATGTCACGAGTATCCCTGACTTTATGATTTTTGTTTTTAAAGTACTCGGCAATCACCTCCCCTAACAGGAATAGTGAAAGAACCACAATAATCAAAAGAATAATCAATACAGGTATTGACAGGCTCTGTGAGATAATGTTCATCGCATCCGCAACGAAAGTGTCACCAAAAAAAGAAAGCATTAATAAAAAACCTCCTATTAATAAAAAAAAGAGGGGAAACCCCCTCGATTTATTTTTCGTGTTTAAATTTTTTCATTTAGCATATAAAAAAACCAGACATGGAATATGTCCAGCATTTTTTAAGGAGAAAAACATATTCAATTCAACAGTCCCAGATTCCACTTAATGGGAATCCGGGGGAAAGACCAAAACTAATCTTTCTCTCTACAATATTTAAATTTCATCACCATCATCATCTTTGCGTTTCCTGTAAGCATAACCACAAAGGACAATGCAGGAAAACAACACGACAGCTAGAACGAATTTCCAATTGCTATCTTCTATATTAATAACTTTTTTTACTTCGTATGCATTAACAGATTCCGGAACCTCACCAGATTCAGAACCACCTTCAACAGACTCGGAATCACCACTAGCCGCAGCTTCAACACCAATTGACGGAGAAGTTCCAGTGTTGCTTTGAACTGTGGAAACATCACCTTCCACTTCACCTTCACGACCATTCAAATCAGAACCGCCATGACCACTGGAACCATGACCATTACCTGACCCCTGACCGTTACCGGTACCGGTACCATAACCGTTACCATCATTGCCGTTACCGGTATTGGAATTTCCATTACCAGTAAACCTTTTAATCATTTCAGCAATGCTTGGAGCCTTAGGATTAGGATTGTCAATCGCCTCACCAGCCTCATAACCCGGATCATGGTCACGATTGGAAGACGAATAACCCTCCGCTATAGGAGTATTCCATGAAATTGACTTCTTGATTTCAGCTGAAATCTTAGCGGTAATGGTGGTAATCGAGGAAGCCACATCAAAAGTTGCAACCGCCTGATTGTCAATGAACTTAACGGTCTGAGTGTATCTGCCGGCAGTGAAAGTCACATCAAAAGCCGGAATCTCAGACAAAAACTCACCAGTACGCATATTCTGCAATCTCAAACGATAAGATGAATCACCGATACGGTCAAGGACAAGATTCACAAAACCTTCCTGATAGTGTGTTGCACCGCTTGTCAACCAATGATATGAATCAGACCCGTCCATCAGGTTGTAGCCATAACCGTCACAACCACTTTGGATAGGAGTGCTTGTCTTACGTGATTCCCATGCACGATGCTCAACAAGAACACAAACATTGTTTTCAATATGAACCTCACCATGGAAATTGCTTGCAAGCTCAAACACCTGAATAGCATTATCATACTGACCATACAAATCGGTTGTATGGCGGAAATTATAGAACAAGTCATATTCACGACCGCTTTCAGGCTCACCTTCATGAGAGTGAATCTTCCAAATCAGATTGTTCAACACTTCAACATCCTCACTGTAACCGTTAAAGTTGATACCCATAAAACAGCCCTCAATACGATTATGAGTAACATTCAAGCCAATATACCTGCCTGATAGATATATTGCATCACCAATGCCCTCATAAATAACATTATTGTCAACTAGAGTGTTCTTATTGGTATTTTTGAAATACAATCCGAAATAACCGTAATTGATGGTATTGTTGACTATCCTTGTATTTTCATTACCGTCCAAAAGGATATTGTTGGCCTCAGAGAAATACGGATCAACACCATTATTCTCAAGCAAAGAATTGCTGATAACAGTACCACTTGTACCTTTAAGATAAACTCCGTTTTTTGTACTGTTTACAACACTTACCCTATCAATTACAGTATCCCTTGAACCGGTAACCTGAATTCCATTAGTGGAATTAGCGATTTGTGTATCCTTAACGACAACATTCTCACAATTACTAATCGCCACACCATTATCACCGGATATGATGGAATTTATTATCTTGGCATTGCTTGCGCTGTTGATTAAAACCCCATCAGCACCATTTTCAATAGTGAACCCATTGATGGTAGTGTTATCGGCATTGATTGTGAAAACCGGCTGAATATTGTTTCCCACCAATCTAGTGTTCACATTAGTGATAATGTTTAAAGGCTTGTTGATGGTGAAATTGGCACCATACAATACCGGATAATCGAAAACGAATTTGGAATAGGGTTCCGCATTATCCAACAACTCCTGAATCATCTGAATCAAAGTGGAATTAATCCTATCATTAACATTAATGGCATCAGTAATGTTGAAAGTCAAAGAAGTGACCCTGCCGTAATTATTTGACAGGTCAACAGCAACAGCATTCAACACAGTAAATGATTCAATGTCAACAGGTTCAATATACATTCTTCTGGTGGAACTGTTCATTGGATTGGAACCGTCAACAGTATAGTAAATAATGTATTCGTCAGAATCGTCACTGGAAGATAATGTTACAGTCTGAGTGGATGGGAAAACACCACCGGAAGTTACAGTATTGTTGATATATGCAGTTACCGGAGCGGGAGGAGTAATGTCATATGAAACAACTTCAATGGTAGTGTTACGAGCAAGATTAATACCCTCATGCTCAACCACCAACTCCACACGATACCTGCCCGCTTCAGCATACATATGCTGAGGATTCTGCTCAGTTGAATAATAACCATCACCAAAAGACCAGAAATAACTGTTATTACCCTTAGTCGACAAATCAGTAAACTGGATAGTACGTTCTGTTCCATCAACATGACTATAAGTGAATTCAGCAGCAATATCATTAAAAGCATAAATACCTTGATTTGTAGTAACAATTAAAGTGCCGTCATCAGTCAATACCGGACTGGACAAGCTTAAAGCACCACCATACAAACCCGGAATTGAATAACTCCACAATATTTCTCCACTTAAATTCAATGCATAAACCGTATTACCGTGAGACAAATATATAATCTCATTGGCACTAATTAACGGAGAGCTAGCAGAGTAAGGTGCATAGTTTAGGGGAGTTTCCCATAAAACAGTACCATTAACCTTACTAACCGCAATCAAATTAGACTGCTCATTAATATACAAAACATCCTTATACAAAGTAGGTGCACCATAACAAACAGCATGCAAATGGTCTTCTTTCCATGTTCTGTGAAAATACCAATTAATATTACCATCAGAGTCATAAGATCTTATAAAAGGAGCAGTCCAATACTCCACCTTTGAACCCTTATAATGAAAATCTGGTTGATTAATAACATAAAGTGTCCCATCATCCCCTATAGTTACAGAAACATGAGTTTCATAAAAATCAACTACTTCAATTTCACCAGACCCTATTAAATCTGATCTTTGTGAAGATACTAATAAAAATACATATTTTATTGTACCATCCCAATTTACTGCAATTAAATCATGAGTTTCACTTAAAATATATATTGTACCATCACTACCGATACTTGGTGTTGAACCAGAAATAATTGGTAAAGTACAATTCCACAACAACTCATGGTTTTTAAAAGCAAATAAATAAGAATCATTTTCATTAGTTGTTAAAATATATAATGTCCCATCTAACCCAAATACAGGACTTGAATCAACATTATAATCACCTAAAAAATATTTCCACAACAATTGACCATTAGGTGAAAGACAATACACACTACTGTTCCAATAATTAACAAAATAAATATTCCCATCACTACCAATAGCTGGTGTAGAACTTATCTTACTGTATGTACCATACTTCCAAATAACCAAACCTTGACTATTTAAACAATATAAATAGCCATCATCTCCACCAATATAAATATGGCCTTCATTATCAATAACTGAAGAACTTGAACTTACAAAATCAGTAATTGACCACTTACTTATGTTATTTAAAGGTCCAACTTGATTTGAAATACTGTTATTATCATTATATTTATTCCATAAACCCTCAGATTCAACTAAATCAGAATTTTTAAAAT
>JAUNXD010000015.1:14680-16524 GCA_030539985.1 Methanobrevibacter sp. | reverse complement strand
AAGAGTTATTAAATCAGCATCTCCAGGTCCTGCACCAATTAAATAAACTACCATTTTACCACTTCATAAAAATCCTTTAAAGAAATTTAAACCATCATCTGAACCAAATATCTCTTCGCATGCTCTTTCCGGGTGAGGCATCATTGCACAAACAAGCCCTGATTCATCACAAACACTTGTAATAGCTTCCATGGATCCGTTAGGATTTTTGCCTTCAAACTGCAATACTATCTGGTCTTGATCCTTTAACAAGTCAATGTCTTCTGTGTAAAATCTCCCTTCCGCATGAGCAATAGGAAGAGCGATTGTCTGGTCTTTTTTAAATGCTTTTGTAAATGGAGTTCTGGAAGTGGAAACCTTCAAGTCAACCCATTCACAATTGAATTTGGGAGTTTCATTTGTAATGAAAATACCTGGAACAAGTCCGATTTCACCTAAAATCTGTGCTCCATTACATATTCCCAAAACTGGTTTTTCCTCTTTCACCAATTGTTTGATTCCATCAATCACCGGGGTAATGGAAGCCATTGCACCTGCCCTTAAATAGTCTCCATATGAAAATCCACCAGGAATAACAATACCATCATAGTCTGTTAACTTATCTTCACTCCACCAAACGTATTCCGGAGTGAGACCAGCTAATTCACATGCCTGTGCCACATCACGGTCACAATTTGTTCCCGGAAATCTAATTACTCCAATTTTCATGTTTACACCTTATTTACCGCAGGCCATGTTCTGTGGAATAACATTAATCTTATAATCATGAATTACCGGATTACAAAGTAATCTTTCACACATGTCGACGACATTTTCTCTGATTACTTCTCTGTCTTCACCTTCCATTTGGAATTTGATGGTTTCAACAGTCTTAACGTTTTTAACCTCATAACCTAATAAATCAAGAGACCTTTCAACCTGTGTAGCTTCAGGGTTCAACATACCGCTTTTAAGAGAAATTTTAATTTCAATATCAAATAACACTTAAATCACCTTTTCATCATCTGGAATAATCCTGTTATACACTTCAATATAAGCGTCCATTACTTCATTATCTTTTCCTTTTCTGAACAGTTCCTTATCCAACATTTCCAATGTTTCGCTATCCCATAATCTGCATCCGTCAGGAGATATTTCATCACCCAAAAGAATGTTTCCATCTTTATCCTTACCGAATTCAACCTTATAGTCAACAAGGATAATTCCCACATCCGCAAAGAATTCAGTTAAAATCTCATTGATTTTCAAAGCCTTTTCGGTTAAAATATCGACTTCTTCCTGAGTGGCTATTCCCAATGCCCTAATAAGGGAATCGTTAAGCATAGGATCATGATATTCATCTGCCTTGAAATCCATTTGCACAATAGGAGGTTCCAATCTGGTACCATCTGCAATTGGATATTTGCGAACAAGACTGCCTGTAGCTATATTTCTTACAATAACCTCAATAGGAATCATTTCAAGTTTCTTTGCAATCATGACATTAGGTTCAGGCAAGTCAATGAATTGGGTTGCAATGCCCTTTTCCTCAAGAACCTTGAATATTTTGGATGATATTATAGCATTATAAGCACCCTTATTGTTCATCACTTCTTTTCTTTCACCATCTCCTGCAGTCATATCATCCCTAAACTCGATAATGACCTCATCAGGATTGTCACTGGCAAATACACTTTTTACTTTTCCAGAATTAATTAACTCTTTTTTGTCCATGATATCAACAAAATTATTAAATTATTATAATATAATTTTTGATTAATATATTATATAAAATTAGTTAATCAATAAGTGTTTTAAATCAAATCGTGAAAAAATAGAAAAAGAAAAGTAGTTATAATTCGTTG
>JAUNXD010000015.1:0-14670 GCA_030539985.1 Methanobrevibacter sp. | reverse complement strand
TATAAAAATAGTTAAAAATAGAGAAAAAAATAGCAGTCATAATTTGTTGATTGGGATTTCCTCACCAAGATTTTGTCCAAATTTCATGCCGTTCAGCAAACCGTTTGGAAGTTGCGAGAGAATTATCACCGGAAATTCCTCATTCGGCATAATATACATTTGATGTATGACATCCTGGCGCGTTTTAACTGCTATCTTATATTTATCGTCTTTAATTTCAAGTGTTCCGTCAAGGAAAATCTCATTGAATGTCTGATTTAAAAGATATTCGGGCAATTCCTCATCAATGTCAAAATAATCAAGCAAATCTTTTAGAATCATTGAATCATTCCATACTTGGAAGTTTGTCCTGATCGGAATCATATGAAGATCCTATAAGGTCACCGGTTTCAGTATCGTACTGTCTGAATCCACCGTCCTTGTATGTCACTTCACGATAATATCCTTCACCGTTCTGGGCGTTGAACTTGACTTCCTCTTTTACAATATCATCAATGATATTGCCTGAGCCCCCATCAGATGAAGAACCTGAACTTTCAGAAGATTGAATATTACTTACTTTATCCACTATATCATTAATTGTATCTGAATTTACTTCATCAATACCAATTCCCATTTCATTCATGAAATGAAATGCTGCCGCACCACCTATGACCAGTATGGCCAGGATAATGCCTATTATCAATAAAATAAAGCCTTTCATATTTTCACCTCATTTAAGCTTTCAATAGTTATTTGAATACATGGACTTAAAATACTTTTCTATGGATTTATATATTACTAAAATTATAAGTATATAGCATGAATATGAAAAACACTGTAATACTTCTAATATTTCTGCTTGCAGTATTAGGTTTAATCATTGGCGTTCACTATAGTGAAGATGCTGATATGCCTGACACTCAGGACAATGATTTAAATAGCATTGATGAAGATATTGACAGTGATATGACCATTACTCTGAATGAAAACCAAAATAATGAATTAATTGAATTTTTTACTTAAAAAAAAATAAAAGGTTAAATTTGAGATTTAACCAAAATAACTAAACTCTTTCTTCGGCATTGTCCCAGTCAGGATTTTTAGCCGGCAAAACAGTAAATATCAAAGTTGCACCAAGCAATATTACTGCACAGATAACTGTGAATATTAACTGGTCAAATGACGATTGCATAACCACATCGAACATTCCTCCAATCCAAACAATACCTATGAATATCGGAAGAATATATTTAACAATTATCATCCACCATTTACCCAGCTTGATTGTTCTGCTTCTTGAATTTAAAAAATCAATCAGTTTATCTGCATTAAATATCCAGGCAAATACTATACACTCAACAATTACTCCAAAAAGCAATGCAATCTGGTTTATGAACGTATCAACATAACCAAGGACAGATCCTCCATAAGCGGTTGCATAGATCATGGATATTACAGCACCGACGATGATAAGGATTGTCATTGTTTTTGACCTTGAAAGACCGAACTTATTTTGAATTGAAAATGACAGCGGCTCGATTGTTGATAAAATGCTTGTTAGTCCTGCAAGATAAACTGTCAGGAAGAACAAAGGTCCAAGCGCATATGCCCATTGTCCCAATACATTAAATACTGTCGGGTAAACAATAAATACCAGTCCGGTTCCCTGTTCCACAAGATTAGCCACTGCTGTTCCGGATTGCAAGGACATGTATCCAAGAATGGAGAATACTCCAAGTGCCGCAAAGTTTTCAAACAGTGAGTTGGCAAGAGCAATTGAAATGGTGTTTGTAATCAAATCAGCATCATCCTTGGCATAACTTGCGTAAGTAAATGCGATTGACATTCCAAGGCTCAATGAAAATACGATTTGCCCAAATGCTGCCATCCAAATTTCAAAATGTCCCAAAAGTGACCAGTCAGGATTGAACAGTTCCGCAAGACCTATTGACGCTCCAGGCAAAGTCAGTGAAAACACTACGATGAGGACCATTATAACAAATAATGCAGGCACTAAAACTTTAGATACCTTTCCAAGCCCGGATTCCAAGTCCCTGTGGGAAATAAACCATATGATTACCCAACCTACAAGCATTGCAACAGCAATTAATGGAATGAAACTTAACAATCCACTCATTGATGTTGAAGACTGTAAAAGAGTGGTTGTGAAGTAGGTATTCGGATCTGCACCCCAACCCTTAAAGAAGCTTAAAACTATATATATTCCGTCCCAACCAAGAATAGCTGAGTAATATATCATTATCATAAATACAGCAACCGGTAAAAACCAACCTAAATATTCCCATTTGGAATTGATTTTTCTGACTGCTTTTGCAAAGGAAGATTTGAAATTATATCCGACACCGTATTCCAGAATCAAAAATGGAATTCCCATCAAAAGAATCGCCACAATATATGGAATGTAGAATGCTCCACCCCCATTAGAATAAAGTACGTACGGATATCTCCAAATATTTCCAAGTCCAACGGCAGAACCAATCATTGCCAAGATAAATGACAGGTTGCTGCCCCATTCATTCTTATCTGTCATAATTTTCCATTTTCCTATAAAGTTATTTGATATTACTTATATATGTTTAAATTAATATACATTTTAGAAAATGTTCTATTTTCAACTGACTTAACTGCGAAACTTTTCATGTAAATTAATTATAACCAATGAAAAAAATACAGCAAACTTAAATATTACTTTCAAGTTATTACTTTCATGAACAGAAAGGCAATAATTGCAGCAATTGCAATCATAATAATATGTGCAGGAGCATTCGCACTATTCAATTCAAGCAATACAAGTTCCGATTCGATTAGTGTAGATGCCAATGCACTTGAAGACAGGGGCACCCTCATTGTTGACTCTGAAAGTATTGATGAAAGTAAAGGACTGTATCATACCTCCAGTGCAGACACTAATGGAATTCTTGTTAAAAATGGAGGATCATTAAAATTAACTGACTCAATTTTGAATAAGACAGGAGACACCGCATCCACCGGTGATGACGCTGATTTCTATGGAATCAACTCAGCGATATTGGTCAATACCAACGGTACTTTGGACATTTCAAACATTGAAATCAATACAGATTCCAAAGGATCAAACGGAATTTTCGTAACAAACGCTGAAGCTTCCACATATTCAAGCAGCGATTCATCACAGAATTCTGGTGAAGGTGGACAGCCACCAGAAGCCATGGGCAATGAAAGCTCACAAGAAGGACAGCCACCAGAAGCCATGGGCAATGGAGGTTCACAAGAAGGACAGCCTCCTGAAGTACCTGACGGAAACGGCGGAGGACAGCCTGGTGAAACTACAGTTGACGGACACACTGAAGCTAACGTTAAAAATGTGAAAATCACAACACATTCCGACAAATCAAGAGGTCTTGACGCAACATACAACGGCATAATCAATGCAGAAAACGTGATTATCAACACTGACGGCCAAAGCTGTGCCGCCCTTGCAACAGACCGTGGAGAAGGACATGTGCATGTCAAAAACTCTGAAATCAACACTGGCGTCAGCAAAAACAGCGGCAGAGGCTCACCTTTAATATATTCCACCGGAAACATAACCTGTGAGAATACAAAGGGTACATCATATGTATCCCAAATAGCATGTATTGAGGGTAAAAACAGTATTGAATTAACCAATTGTGATTTGACCGGTTATGCAGAAGGCAACAGACAAGATGGTGATGAGTACGTTGATTTGGGCGGAGTGTTCATCTATCAAAGCATGAGCGGAGACGCAGATGTTGGAACTTCAACATTCACCTCCAAAAACTCACAGCTCAAAATAGCTGAAGACTCATCAGTCTATACAACTGCACCGCTGTTCCACATTACAAACACTGCCTGCGTAATTAATTTGGAAAATACCAAATGCAGTTTTGGAAGCGGAGTGTTTTTAGAAAGTTCCGGGCAAAACCAATGGGGAAGCGAAGGTTCCAACGGTGGAGTCTGTGAACTTAATACCGATAATGAAAACATTGAAGGCAATGTAATTGTCGATTCAATAAGTTCATTAACATGGAATATGAAAAACACCCAGTATAAGGGGGCAGTTAATTCAACCGGAAACACAACAGTTGATGTTGGTGAAGGTTCAACCTGGACATTGACTGGTGACAGTTCACTTTCCAGTTTAACAGTTTCCGGAAACATTGAATATGGTAACTATTCAATTACAGTTAACGGTCAAAAATACGATAGTTCAAATCCATTTAATGGATAGGAAAGATTAATTCTTTCCTAATTTTAATTTTTAGCAGTGAAAACCTGCATCATATACTTCTTTTAACAGATCCTTTTGAGATTTTACATCACCGATTACAGTGAATACAGCCTTTTCAGTTGGATTTTTGGAAAAACCAATGAAATCCCTGATTCCGGTTAATGCATTGCCGTTTGATGAACCTGCAGACGTTATGATGTAATAATCCTTATTTTCAAGTTGATTGAATATCGGATAACATCTGTCAAAAAATCTCTTTAGGGTTCCGCACATTGAATAATAGTAAATTGGAGTCGCATAAACGATTACATCAGCTTCCATCATCTTATCCAAAATTTCAGCCAAACCGTCTTCCTGGAAACATTTCATTTCAGGAGTTTTGCATCTCATGCAGGCTTTGCAGGCATGGAATCTTATTTCTTCAAGATTGTATTTGACAACTGCATTGTCCCCATCCAATGCGCCTCTGACAAACTCGTCACACAGGGTATCTGAATTTCCACCGATTCTCGGTGAAGAACTGATAACAATAACTTTTTTAGACATGATACTCATTATATTTCTTTAAGTACTTATTCGTTTTCAATCCATTCCTTTGCCTTTGATACATCGCCCATGAACCTCATTCCCTTTTTGAAATCAAGTTCAGGATAAGTGCCTGCCAAATCACTTACACATTTATCAATTCCTGACCCTCCGGAAGTGCAGAATGCCTTGATTTTTTTTCCAGACAAATCGACGCTTTCAATGAATGTGTTGATTATTGTCGGTGCGGTATACCACCATACCGGAAAACCGATAACCACAGTATCATAACCGCTCACATCACAGGTTTCTTTAATTGGAGGCCTGAATTTCCTGTCATTCATCTCAATTGTAGATCTTGAGTTTTTATCTGTCCAGTCCAAATCCTCTGGAGTGTAAATTTCCTGAGGAACTATTTCAAATATGTCGTATCCGTTTTCATTGGCTATTCCTTCAGCCACACGTTTTGTAACACCACTGGCGGAGAAATATGTAACTAAAACATTGCTCATAATTATCACCTATTAAAAAAATAGTCACCCATAATATTTAATTGTTTACATTCACAACAATTAATTACTGAAAAAATTATAAACAAATAAAAACAAAATAATAATATTATTGATTAAGAAGGTAATATAAATGTCAAAACCTATTGTTGCAATAACTAGACCTCGAGATAGAGCCGCAAAGGCATGTAAAATTGTCGAAGAATTGGGAGGAAAAGCAATCATTGCCCCAACTCTTGATTTGAAACCAGTTGATACTCCATCTCTAAAGGAATTGGTGTCAAAAAAAGATGAACTGGATTGGATTGTCTTTACATCCCCGACAACAATCGTATCATTGAACAAATTCTATCCCGAGTTTTTGAATAGTTTAAATTGTAACCTGGCAGTAATCGGCAATAAAACTGGAAAATTAGCTGAAAAGAAAGGCCTAACAGTTGATTTGATGCCGGAAGACTTTACTGCTGAAGGGCTTGTTGAAGAATTTGAAAAAAGAGGAATAACAGGAAAGACCATTGGAATTCCAAGAACCGCATCTGCAAGAGCAACCCTACCTGAAGGTTTGGAAAAACTAGGAAATGAGGTAATCCTTGCTGAGGCTTACAAATCACTCTTTCCTATGGATGATGCAACAGTCAGGGAATTGATTTCAAAAATTGAAAACAATGAAATTGATGCAATTACATTCACCAGCCCACTAACGGTTGAAAACTTTTTTAAAATATCAGATAACAAGCAAAAGCTTGCAAGACTCCTATCCGACAATCTATTGACAGTCAGTATCGGTCCGATTACGGGAAAGGTTTTGGACAAATACAATATTGCCCACATTTACCCAGACACATACACAGTTCGAGATATGATGGAACTGCTATTTGATGAATTGAATAATAAAAACGAGGCGTTAGAATGATTACAATATGGCCACAATACATAAATAAAAATTTAACCCTGAACGAAGGTCGTAAAATTTCAAAGGAAGATGCAGTCAAGGACCCTACACTTTCAGATATTGAAAGGGCAGCCAAAAGACTTGGATTAAAATACAGCGTTCAAAAAGATGTGGCATACCCTGGAAAATGGTATGAAAAATCCGGAAGAGTGCTTGTTGAATGGGAAGGAAGAAAACTGGAACTTTTACGTGAAGTTAGTGCAGAAATTAAAAATATGAGAAACTGATTATTATGCAAATACCACAACTGATGTCTGAACAATACCATGAGGCTAAAAAAATCATTGAATCATGTGATGACATTAAAGTATATTCACATATTGACTGTGACGGAATCTGTTCAGGCGCAATACTATCAACCATACTAGACAGACAAAATAAAGACCATGAAATCGAATTTGTGAATCTGGATGTTCTCGACAACATTGAACTGACTCATGAACTGACAATATTCTCAGATTTGGGATCAGGTCAACTAATAGATGCAAAAGCTAAAAAAGACCAAAAAATCATAATACTGGATCATCACCCCCCTTTAAGAGACCTGGATTATAAAAACGATAAAGATTACACATATTTGGAAATCAATCCTCATCATCATGGAATTGACGGTTCATTTTATGTTTGCGGAGGAGGATTATGTTATTTTCTTGCAAAAGAGTTTGAATATGATGATTTGAGCTGGATTGGTGTTTTGTCAGCCATTGGAGATATGCAGAACACCAAAAGCGGTCATTTTGAAGGCTTGAACGAAATTATCCAGCAGGATGCCATTGATGGAGGATATCTTGAAGTGATTGAAAATGACATAAACATCTATGGAAGGAATACCCGTCCATTATTTGTGGCCCTTTCATATTTCAATGATGTCAAACTTCCAATAACAAACAATACCCAAGAGACAATGGCCGTTTTGGAACAACTTGGAATTGATGAAAAAAACAATCGTAAAACATTGAATCAACTGACAATGGAGGAAAAAGGAAAGCTTTACCAGTGCCTTGCCGGAATGATTTCAAAGGTTGTTCCGGGAAAATACGTAAAATACATCTCACAGTTGATTATAGGAGACTCATACACATTCATAAAAGAAGACCCCACCACTTTTTTAAGAGATGCATCTGAATTTTCAACAGCAATGAATGCATGCGGAAGAAACCATGAGGAAAAAATTGCAATGGAAGTTCTCAAAGGGGACAGATTTACATCCCTAGATGAACTGGAAGTGGTCAGCCGAGACCATAGGCGCAATTTGGCCCAGGCTATTGAAAGGGTTATTGAAGACGAAAACTCAAATATAATTGAACTTGAAAACCTGCAATACTTTGACGGAACTGGAATCAAACCTGAAATAGTCGGAACCATCACCGGAATGATACTGGGATATTGCAATTGGCAAAAACCAGTTATAGGATTTACTCAAACAGACAATGACGGAATTAAAGTTTCACTTAGATGCTCCAGACTCCTGTCATACGATGGAATTCACTTTGGTAATATCATTCGTAAAATATCCGGTGACGTCGGAGGCAGTGGAGGAGGACATTCCATGGCATGCGGTGCTTACATCCCTATTGATAAAAAAGAAGAATTTATTGAACGATTTAATGATGAATTAAATGGTTTGATAACAAATTAGTATATATACTATTAAAAATAAATATAGAAATTAATCAATTTAAGTTGAGGAATGAAAATGATGAAAGCATTTAAAAAGAGGGGTGCATTAACACATTTCCAAATATTAAGTGAAATATCAAAACAAGACCCGCACCTCAAGCAAAAAGATTTGGCTGAAAAATTAGGGATTACTGTACAGGCTGTTTCTGAAAATATTAAAACATTGATTGAATTAGGTTATATTACCTCCAAAGATGGAAGGTCACCATATAAGATTACTCAAAGCGGTATTGAAAAAGTTAAAAAGGATGCAATTAGCTTAAGAAAATACTCTGATTCAGTTTTAGAGACCATGAACCATTATAAAACCATCTGGCCAGCAATTGCAACAGAAAACCTTAAAAAAGAAGATATTGTTGGATTGTTTATGGAAGATGGAGTATTATATGCTCATAAAAAAGAGGAAAATGCCACCGGTGTTGTTTTGGACGATGCTGAAGCGGGAATGGATGTTGCTTTAACCAACCTAACAGGAATCATTGACATGAGTGTCGGTGAAGTTACAGTCATAAACGTTCCCACAATTAAGGATGGCGGATCCAAATCATGTGATTTGACCTTAATTAAAAACGTGTATGATAATGGAACCCATAGCGGAGATAAAATTGATAAAATCGCCGTTGCAGGTACTGTTTCACGTGCAGTGGTTAAAAAGTTGGGCATGCCAATAGACATCGAGTATGCAGCACCTCAAGCAACCGCAAATGCCGCACGTAAAGGATTGAACATTCTTGCAATTTGTGTAGGAGACATGAGCAAAGCATTTACACGTGAACTTGAAAATCAGAAAATTAAATATAACATTATTGATGGCGGAAAATAATTATTTTTCCCTTATCATCTTTAATAATGCTGCTGCTAATTCCAAACCGTTATTTTTAGCTTCATTATTGATTATATCAACATATTTTGTAATATCCTCATTTTCAATTATCGATTTAGCAGCATTCAATACTTTTTCATTTTTAAAATCATCTATTTCTTGAGGCGTGGGTAATTCCTTTTCTCTTATTTTGGTTCGTTTATCACCCTTAATGTTGTTGTATCTGGAAATTTCATCCATTGAAACCAATGTAAGAGCAAAACCTGTTTTTCCAGCCCTTGCAGTTCTTCCGATACGGTGAATATAATCATCAACATTCTGAGGAACATCATAATTGAAAATAACATCCACATTGGCAATGTCTAGTCCACGGGCAGCCACATCCGTTGCAACCAGAATATTTATATTGCCGTTTCTGAATTTGTTCATCACCTTGTCCCTGACCTGCTGAGTCATGTCACCATGAAGGCTGTCAACTTTAAAATCATGCTTTTTAAGGTGTTTTGCTACAAAATCAACACTCTTTTTGGTATTGCAAAAAATCAAAGCCAAATTTACATCATATACCTCAATTAATTTTATAAGTCCATCAAATTTATCCTTAATATTGCACTTAAATGCATATTGAGTGATTTTTGGAACATTTTTCTTTTTATTTGAAATTTTAATAAAATCAGGATCTTTTTGATATGTTTCAGCAATCCTTCTTACCTGTGAAGGCATTGTTGCGGAAAAAAGCAAAGTCTGCCTTTGAGAAGGCACATTAGCTAAAATAGTTTCTATATCCTCCTTAAATCCCATGTCCAACATTTCATCAGCTTCATCCAAAACCACAGTTTCTATTCCAATCAAATCCAAGTTTCCTCTTTCAATATGATCAATTACACGTCCGGGAGTTCCGACAACGATATGAACCCCTTTTTTAAGCACCCTTGTCTGTTTGCCTATTGGCTGGCCGCCATAAACCGCCAAAACCTTCAATTTCTTAATATGTACCCCAACCTTGGAAATCTCGGATGCCACCTGCATGCACAGCTCCCTAGTCGGACATAAAACAATAGTCTGAGGAGACCTGTCGGGAATGAATACTTTTGAGAGAATCGGAATTGCAAAAGCTATTGTTTTGCCAGAACCTGTTTGTGCCTGACCCATTATATCAACGCCTTCCAAAGCTTTAGGTATCGACGTTTTTTGAATTGGAGTTAACTTGGTAAATCCCATTTCATCAATAGCCTTTTTTATATCATCTGAAATGTTCAAATCATTGAAATTCATCATATCACTATTTGAAAAACATATTATTTAAATCAATTTGGTCTGGACTGATTTTTGGGGAAATTCCATTAAATACCCAAACACTTTATCAAAATTATTTAAAATGCCCTCCTGTGATGTTCTTGTTTTAAATATTTCCATCAGTTTTCTATTGTTTGGACTTGGAAGTTCATAATTTTGCCCGAATTCCTCAATGTATTTTTCCTTCAATCCAGGAAAATGCTGATCCAACTTTTCATAGAAATACTCCCTATTGCCTTTTCTCAATGTAAGGCCCATCTGAAAACAGAATATGCCTCGAACCTTGCTTTCAATGCAATAATCAAGAATTGAATTTATGTTTTCTTCGGTGTCATTAATGTAAGGAAGTATTGGACATAGCCACACTACTGTAGGAATTCCTTCATCATTTAAGGTTTTTAAAACCTCCACTCGCCTTGAAGTTGGACATACATTCGGCTCCAAAATCCTGCATAGCTCATCATCAGCTGTCGTTAAGGTCATCTGAATGACAACCCTTGACTTTTCATTGATTTTTTTAAGCAAATCCAAATCCCTTAAAACCAAATCGGATTTGGTTATGCAGGTAAATCCAAAGCCATAGCGATAAATCATTTCCAGTGATTTCCTGACATACTTAAGTCTCTTTTCAAGGGGAATGTAGGGGTCAGTCATTGCTCCGGTACCAATCATTGCCTTAGGGCGTTTGATCAGTTCCTTTTTAAGCAGTTCCAATGAGTTTTGCTTGACTTCAATGTCCTCGAATTTATGGTTCATATTGTATATTTCGCTTCTGGAATCGCAGTATATGCATCCATGAGTGCAACCACGATAGAGGTTCATGCCATTTTTTGGTGACAGTATAATTTTTGAATCTACATAATGCATACTATTAGATTAATCTTTAAGGTTAATTAATTATACTACAAGCGACAAAATTCTAATTATGGAACAAAAAAACATTACCGGATATGAAAAGGAATACGACACCAAAAGCCATCCTTCCATTGAAGGTATTCAAATAATCGAAGGTAAAAACAATTTCCCGATAAGCTGGTTAAACAAGCAGGGATATTGTGAATACCAGCTATATCTCGAGCACATGAAAGGCATAAAAACACAACCCACATCTGCAATGACACAGGGAACCAAGATGCACAAGCAGCTTGAAGACATTTTCAAAAAGGATGCCACACCATCAACATTCGAAGAGGCTGTTGAAAACTCAAAGGAAAATGCAATAATGTCAAGAGAATGCTTTGTAGTTGCTCCGGAATTTGGAATTCGAGGATACATTGATGAAATCTGGATGAAACCTGATGAAATTGTAATAATTGATGATAAACCTGGAAGAACACCTTATGAATCATCAATGAATCAGGTAAGGGCATATTGCCTTGCATACAAGAACATGGCCGGCGAAGAGAGAAAAATCAAAGGAGCATTAAGAGCAAGAGGAACTGAAAACCTCTTTTGGATCGAGGAATTCACTCCTGATGTTGAAAAATCAATCACATTTACAATCGACAGAGTGCATGGACTGTTTGATGGTACAAAACCATTCGTGGCTACAAAAAACCCTAAAAAATGCAGATCATGCAGATTTAATAACGACTGTGAGCATGCAAAATGAATAAAAAAACAATTTCGACAATTCTGCTGATTATATTTTTAATAACAATAGTTTTGACACTTGCAAATGTATTTCTGCAGGATACAAATACCTCACAGAACCAGACCGGAACATTGACAATCGACAACAAAACCGTACACTATGAAAAAGCGGGAAAATGCCTTGAAGTCATTGACGGAAATACAATTCAGATCTATGGCGTTGGAAGAGTTCAGTTAATACAAATCGGCAGTCCTGACAAGGAACCGCAAATAAGTCAGGCAAAGAATTTTGTAAGCGACAAATGTCTTGGAAAAACAGTTTATCTAGATATTGACGATGAAAACCCAAAAGACAGGTACGACCGCACTTTAGCCATAGTATATACTGAAGATTGTGACATCAACAAGGAACTGCTTGATAATAACCTTGCTAAAATATCTTATTTTACTCCAAGCGAGTTTAAAAAAGGAGAAGTATAGTTAAACAACTCTATTTAATCCTAAATAGATTTTGTTTTTCTTATATACTTTATCTAAAATCTCATTCCATTCTTCAATAGTGATATGTCCCTTATTCGGAATTAAGTTATCGAGTGAAGATTCATTCAGGTTTAAAATATCTGCAAGAACATAAGAAAGTGTTCTTCCAGTCAATGACAAATCGTAAGGGTCATAACCGGTAACAGCCAAAACCCATATATTGTCTTTTGACGAACTGTTATATTCCCTCCTGAGGGAATCAAACCAACTGGCAATTCGAGTATTGTCATTTCCAATACCCTCACCAATAGATATATAATAATCCTCACCAGTAAATTCCACAGAATCAATGGCCTTTTGAATTTTACTTTTAAGCTCAGGAGAATCCAATTCCAAATCAAATTCGTTATTTATTATTGTATCTGACAGATAGTTTTCAAGTTCCTTTTTATTTTGGAAATAACCCAAAGGCTCCAATCTATCCGGATCACGGTCACATAAATCATAGATTAAATCCTCATCCACATCGACAATTTCATATCCTTCGAGTTTATGGGATTTATATTCCTTAAAATCGATACAATAATTTTCCAAATCCTCTTTGTTTAAATACCAAAGTACCTGAACTTTTTTTATCATAATAATCAATCTAATTAATAAGCATCGACCACAACAGTACGTGTAATGCCGTTCAATACCCTATCGGAATGTAAAAATTTACCTATTAACCAATCGAAAAGTATTGGGAACCAATAAATTTTAGTTAAATTGCGTACAATTGCCTGCGGCCAGGAAATGTCTGCACCATTTTGAGATTTGACTTCAATAGACATTATGGCCTTACCGATAGAGGCACTAAATAATTTTTCACAGAGGATAAAGTAAATCATTATGAAAATCGGCACCAGGAATATAAAGAACTGGTACACGGCGTGGACGTTGTGTGGAGTCAATACTGCAAATGCGAAATAGGATAAAATCCACATTATTGCAGAAACTACAAAAAAATCAAGAACATATGCTATTATTCTTTTTGTAAATACAGTTGTCATATTACCACCTTAACAAACTCTAGGAACCGGATCGGCTATCGGTGCTTCAAGAATCCTTTCACCACCAATCGGAGTGTTGACAATAACGTAATCTCCTTCAACAACTTCACCAATTATCGCTGCATTTTCACCATACTTTTCGCCTTTGATAGCTTCAAGGACCTCTTCCGCCTTATCGGCTTTAACACCCATAACCACTTTTCCCTCGTTAGCTACTTCAAATGGATCAATGCCCAACATTTCAGATACAGCATGAACTTCTTCCCTTATTGGAATCGCTTCCTGTTCAAGGACAACACCAACACCAGCTTTTGAGGCCATTTCATTGATTGCATTCGCAAAGCCTCCCCTAGTAGGATCCTTCATTGCTGTAACTCCACCAATTTCTAAAGCTTTTTTAATTATATTCCACATAGGAGCAACATCAGATTTTAAATCAGTCTCAAAGCCAAATCCTTCCCTAAATGACATCAAGCTCATTCCATGGTCTCCAAGGCTGCCTGTGACAATGATCTTATCGCCGACTTCAAGACCTGAATCACGGACGACTTCGCCTTTTTTAGCTATTCCGATTCCGGTTGTCACCATGACAATTCCGTCAAGCTTATCCTGAGGCATGACCTTAGTATCACCGGTAATTACAGCCACGTCCACTTCTTCACAAGCTTCATTTAAAGATTTCATAATCCTGTCCAAATCCTCTATTGGAAATCCTTCCTGCATAATGATCGCATTAGAAATTGCTAACGGACGAGCACCCATTACAGAAACATCATTGATGGTTCCCGCAGCAGAAATTCTACCGATATCCCCTCCAGGAAAAAACAGAGGATCTATGGTATGGCCATCAGTAGTGAAAACGATTTCATAATCCCCTAATGGGATAGATGCACCATCATCCAAATCATCTAAACTAATACCACCATTTACACTTTTTTTAGTGAGATTATCTAAGACTGTACTGGCTATAAGATTAGCCATTACTTCTCCACCAGCACCATGGTTCATATTGACTTTATCATCTGACATTATATCTCCTTAACTAATAATAATTAATGAAATAATATTTGTTAAAACAAGTATATTAAAATTATGAAAAAAAAATTAATAAAAAAAAGAGAATTTAAAGAAAAGAATCTTTAAATTAAAATTCCGTTAATAACACCGTCTTGACCAGGTCTGGATGTTACTTTAGCATTACCTTCAGGGGTTTCTACGATAGCACCTTTGGTAATGATGTTCCTTCTTACGTAGTTAGGGTTTGCGGTGTTTTCAATTACTCCTAAGATATCTACTACTTGGGTTTTACCGTTTGCGTCGGTAACGTTGATTTTATTACCAGTAGCTAATCTGAGTTTTTCGTTTCCACCACGGGTTCTGATTTTTCTTAATCTTTTTTCATCTAACCTAGTTTCAGCTGGGTCTCTTCCTAATTCTGATTTTCTTTTTCCACGGTTTGCAACATTTCTTGCACCGGATGGACTTCTAGTTGATTTTCCTTGAGAAATTGCCATTATTTCACCTAA
>JAUNXD010000129.1 GCA_030539985.1 Methanobrevibacter sp. | reverse complement strand
AGTCTAAATTCAAGATTGGATAGCCTTGGAATGAAATGCGAAGAATTTCTGATAGATGAAGGATATGATGCATATGCACAAACAAAAAAAAGATTAGGTACTGATTTTGGAGAATTCAACTCCTTTGAACTTCCACACAAAACAATAGCCACTAGAGCTGGCCTTGGATGGATTGGAAAATCTGCATTGTTTACAACAAAGGATTACGGATCAGCACTAAGGTTATCATCAGTACTAACCGACGCTCCGCTGGATATTGGAAAGCCAATACTTAAATCAAGATGTGGAAAATGTATGGAATGCAGGGACGCATGTCTTGGAGGAGCAATAAGCGGCAAGGAATGGAATTATAAATTAAAAAGAAACGAATTTTATGACGATAAAAAATGTGAAAAATATGCCCTGAAAGTTTCTGAAAAAAATTTAGGAAAACCTGACACAGTATGTGGAAAATGTATTTTCGCTTGCCCACACACCCCAAAATACCTTAAAAAATTACAAATTGACTGCATAAGAAAAATCGTTAGCTGATGGATTAATATCCAAACCAACTATCTTTTTATCCATATGAACAGTTTCAAGCTCATCATTAGAGTCAAGGGCAACAACAAAGCCCATTTTTGTCCAGAATTCTATTGCACCAGGCAATGTTTTATGAGTGTGCAAATAAATGTCCTCATATCCGACTTCATTTGCATAATTCTCAGCAATACTAAACATTTTTGAAGCAAGACCCCATCGACGGCATCTTCTATCAACAAATAATCTCCATATGCTTGATGTAGTATCTTTTGAATATAAATGTCTAAACTCAGGAAAGTCTTTATCATATGATCTTATACCTATTGTAGCGATAATTTCACCAGTTTCTGTATAAGCAACAAAGAAATTATTCCTTTTTGGATTGGTATAATAATCCTCCATTTTTACAATATCCTGATGCCATTCCGGAACATAATCATATCCAAATTCCTCTTTAATCATGGAAAATAAAAATTTTTGAACATTTTTAATTTCTACAGGATTATTGCCTAACTCCTTAATAGTGACCTTCATGAAACCACCCTTCTAAAAATAGTATTACTTTTTATATAGAATTTATCCAATTAGTAATACTTTTTTATAAATTTTGAATAACAATAATATTAATAAAGTACAAATTAATATTTAAAAGTTATCATTTGAAAATCAAAGGTGATTTAATGGAAAAATTATTAGATGTTGAAAACGTTTCAATTTCATTCATGCAGTATACTAAGGGATTAAATCAAAGAGATTTAAAAGTTATAACTGATTTAACTTTAGACATATCTGAAGGTGAGATTTTAGCAGTTTTAGGCTCAAGCGGTTCTGGAAAGAGTTTACTTGCACATGCCATATTCGGAATACTGCCCGAAAATGCCAATCAACAAGGAAAAATCAAATATAAAGGAAAAGAACTTTCACAGGAAGACAAAGAAGAACTACGAGGAAAAGACATCGTTCTTGTACCACAATCAGTGAACTTCTTAGATCCGCTAATGAAAATATCCGACCAGGCAATCGGACATACCGAAAGTGATGAAGAGAAAAAACAAAAGAAAATAAAACAAAGAGAAATCTTTGAGCACTATAACCTAGGTCCCGAAGTAGATGACATGTATCCATTCCAATTATCAGGAGGAATGGCAAGAAGAGTGCTTGTATCAACAGCACTACTTTCAGACCCGAAACTAGTTGTTGCAGACGAACCAACCCCAGGATTAGACGAAAAAACAGTAGAAGAAACATTAAATCACTTTAAGCACATGAAAGAAGATGGAGTAGGAGTACTCCTAATCACACACGACATTCACGCAGCACTTGAAATCGCAGATAGAATCGGAATATTCTACTCAGGATACGTTATTGAAATCGCTGAAAACAAAGACTTCTCAGGTAACGGAGAAAACCTCCTTCACCCATACACAAAAGCACTATACAAGGCCCTTCCTGCAAACGGATTTGAAATCATAAAGGGACACCAACCGTTGCATGGTGAAATCCAAAAAGGATGCCCATATTATGACAGATGCGAAATGAGATTTGACAGATGCAAAGAGGAAAGGCCTGAATTATTGGATCTTGGAAAGAAAAAAGTAAGATGCTTTAAATATGAAGAGGGTGCATAAAATGAAACTTGAAGCAAAAAACATTTCATTTAAATATCCTTCAGCTAAGGAATACATATTAAAAGACATTGACCTCGAATTGGATAACAACAAAATCATCGGTTTGATTGGAGACAGTGGTAGTGGAAAATCAACATTATGTAAGATATTATCCGGATACATTACCAAATACGAAGGTAGCGTAACATTGGATGGCCAACCACTTCCTAAAACAGGATTTAAACCAGTACAGCTAATTTATCAACACCCCGAAAAAGTGATGAATCCCAAATGGAAAATGAAACAAGTCCTGGCCGAATCATATGACGTCAGCGATGAAACACTTGAAGAATTCGGTATCCAAAAAAGCTGGCTTACAAGATTTCCTCAGGAATTGTCCGGTGGAGAGCTTCAAAGGTTTTCAGTTGTAAGGTCACTGAATCCGAACACAAAATTCCTAATTGCAGATGAAATGACAACAATGCTCGATGCAATTACACAGGCACAAATCATAGATTCTGTTTTAAAAATAGTCAAAAAAAGAAACATGGGATTTTTGCTTGTTAGTCACGATATGCCATTAGTGGAAACAATATGTGATGAAAAAATCTATTTCAAGGATATTAATGGTGTTTAATCATTAATATTTATTAATTTTTTAATTTGCCAGTCTGCCCAAACCATCGTAATGTTATTTGATATAATCTCACCTAAAACAATGCCCATCCAGGCTCCCCAGACACCATAACCTAGAAAAACACCCAATAGAACTGCAAAAAATATCGTAAAACCAGTTTCTCTCATGATTGTCTGAAACATTGCAGTTATACCTTTGCCAAGACCCTGGAAAACATATGTTGAAGCTACACCAACTGCCATTGTCGGATAATAAATCACAATCCATTGCAGGAAACTTGTAAGCTCAGGAGATATTCTTACACTTGTACCTGAAGATGCGAAAATAGATGCAATATCTCCCGCAAATACATTAGTCAAAATTGCAACTGCAAAAGCAAATATCATTGAAATTTTCATTGCATACCTGTGAGCTATCTTGATGTTTTCATAGTTTTTAGCACCATAGTTTGCTGCAATTACACTGATTAAAGCCGTTCCGATAGCTAGAATTGGAGTTGTGCCGATGATAACTATCCTCCAACCTGTTGAATAAACTGCAACTGAATCTGTTGAACCTAAAAATGCCAGAAGCGCTGAAAAAACAGCAGCAAAAAATGCATTATTCAAAAGCTGAATACTTGCGGGAATACCAACCTTAACAATATCTGAACCGATATCCCTTTTAAAGTCGAAATTGCTGAATATAGGGTTTAGATAAGTGTCCTTTTTGATATAGAACCAATAGCATAAAATCAGGATAACGAAAGCTGCTGATATTAATGTTGCAATTGCCGCCCCTTTAACACCCAAATTTAAGTTATAGATGAAAATCGGATCCAAAATCATGTTTAGGACAGCCGATGCAATCATGGCATACATCGGTCTTTTGGAGTCTCCCTCCCCCCTATAAATTCCATAAAGAGCATTTGAAAGGATTACCAATGTCGAACCTAAAATCATGATGTTTCCATAATCTGTTGCATATGAAATTGTTTGGGCTGCACCCATAGCGTTCAATATAGATTCAAGAAAAACGAAAAGAACAGCAGTCAATATAACTGAGATTACAATATCTATTAAAATCGAATGGATTGATGCATTGTCCGCCTTTGGTTTGTTCTCTTCACCAATATATTTTGATATTGCAAAAGCGGAACCTGCTCCAAGACCGTTTCCAAAACCGACCAGAATCATGAATATCGGTGTGAAGAATCCAACGCCTGCAAGGGCATCAGCTCCTAAACCGGACACCCATGCCGCATCAATAAGATTATATAAACTGGAAATAAGCAATGAAATAATCAAAGGTATGGACATGCTTATCAATGCTTTTTTGGGGTTTCCAAGCAGAACATCCACACTATTTGAATTATCGTTGCCTTGCATGAGTAACTATTAAAATTTATTCAGATATAAAATTAATTATTTAGTAGATTTCTTGTTTTTCTTCAAATCACTATATCTACCTAAAATCTAGAAAAAGAATATTAATAATAGTAATTTTAAAAAATATAAAAAAGTGGGAGTTTTAAGCACTCCCTAAAGCAATAGCTTTTTAAATATGGTTAATGTCCTTAAAATACAAAATGTCATCGCAGATAACTTCAAGCAATTCAGGGTCATGGCTAACAGCCAATATTCCTACATTATTGGCTTTGCAATGCTTGATAAGTGCTTCCCATATCTGCACCTGTGTTACAGCATCAAGCATTGTACTTATCTCATCGGCAATGATGAATCTTGTTTTTGGATTAAGAGCCCTCAATATGCTAAAACGTTGCAACTCCCCACCTGAAAGTTCACTAGGCCAACGGGTCAGCCAAGAATCCTTAAGACCAAAGGTATCCTTTAAATCTTGAGGAGGAGTCCACGCTTCATTCAAGACCTTATCCATTTTCCATTTAGGGTTCATGGTCTTTTCTGGATGCTGGAAAATCAATTGCACCGGATAATAGTCCTTATCTGGAATTTCTTTGCCGTCCAATGTGACTTTTCCAGAGTAATTGGAGATATAACCGGCCATGATTTTACATAATGTGGACTTACCGCTACCGCTGTCTCCGATTAATCCCACAATCTGATTGCTGTTAATGGATAATGAAACATCCTTCAGTATTTGCCTTTTCTTGTTGTATGAAAAAGAAATGTTTTCCGCTTTAAGATCCATCGTTAGCCTCCTTAAAATTGAAACATCTAATCATTGCACCGTCATGCTCTTCCAATTGAGGTTTATTGTTTTCACATTTTTC
>JAUNXD010000128.1 GCA_030539985.1 Methanobrevibacter sp. | reverse complement strand
ATAAAAAGAATTAAAGAGGAAACAGGATTATAGGAGGATTGAACATGCCATTAGGAACTTATAAAGAAGCATTATCTGCAAAAGCTACTGATAGTAAAATTACTGATGTATCACAAGACGGAGGAATTGTTTCAGCATTGCTTTGTTACGCACTCGATGAAGGAATTCTCGAAGGTGCTGTTGTAGCTGGAACTCATGATGATGATTGGAGACCTATTCCTACTGTTGTAACTTCTTCAGACGAAGTTATTGCAGCTGCTGGTACTAAATACTCAATGTCCCCAACCTTATCAGCTATTAAAGAAGCAACCCGTCAATATGGTATTGAAAAATTAGGTATTGTTGCAACTCCATGTCAAGTTCAAGGTTTAAGAAAAGCACAAGCTTATCCATTCGCTAGATTCGTTGCTGACAAAATTAAATTAATTGTCGGTATCTACTGTATGGAAAACTTCCCTATGGCTTCTCTTGACACCTTTGCAACTGCAAAATTAGGATTTGACTCCTTACAAGATGCAAGCAAAATGGACATAGGTAAAGGTAAATTCTGGTTAACCAAAGATGGTGAAGACTCAGGTTTAGCTATTAAAGAAACCCATGGATACGAACAAGCTGGATGTAACATCTGTATGGATTACGTTGCTGAATGGGCTGACGTATCTACCGGTTCTGTAGGATCCCCTGACGGATGGTCCACTGTTTTAACCAGAACTGATGCTGGAGAAACTGTATTTAAAGCTGCTGTTGACGCTGGTTTAATCGAAACCAAACCAATGGACGACGTAAAACCAGGTCTCGGATTACTTGAAAAATTAGCTTCAGGTAAAAAAGACAAAAACGGCAAAGAACGTGAAAGAAGAGCAAAAATGGGATTACCACTTCCTGTGGAATACTAATTCCACTTCTTTCTTTTTTTTTATTTTTTTCAAACCTTCATATTCCAATCAACTTTTTTTCTAAATTAATCTTAAATATTGCTTAGGCTAAATATGATAATGGAGGTAAACTATGAAAAATAAAGTATTCATTTTCATCATCGTGATGATATTTGCGGCATCAATAAGTTTTGCATCTGCAGCTGATGAAAATGCCACACAAATTCTCTCAGACAGTGATGATAATCCTGAACTGGCTTTGGATGGAAATGATGATATTGTATCTGCCGATACTTCTCAAGAGACTTATGAAAATTCTCATGATGATTTAATTTCCCAAAATGTTGACCCTAATTTTGTTGTGGATACTCAAACAATCAAGATGGAAGGAATTACCAAACGCGTAAAGGGCGGAATCTACTATCAGGCCACATTTTTTGATGCATCAGGAAGCCCTCTAAAAAATACAAAGGTGTATTTCACATTGAATAATGAGATTGACAAGGGCTTTGAGGTAATAACCGACTCCAATGGTGTTGCCCTATTAAAGGCAAAAATATCAAACGGTAACTACCGCCTTAATGCATTTAATCTCGAAGCCGGAACAATGGCGTCCTCAAATATAAAGGTATTCGACGTCATAACCGGCGGCAAGAATATTAACATGTATTATGATGATGGCACCATCTATAAGGTTAGGGTTTTTGATGATAATGGAAACCCTGTAAAAGCGGGTCAAAAAGTGACATTTTCAATAAATGGCAAGAAATATGTTAGAACAACAGACAGCAAAGGATTTGCGAAGCTGAAAATCACTTCACTGCCTGGTGCATATATAATATCAGTTACATATAAGGATTTCACAATTTCAAACAATTTAAATGTGAAACATGTGCTGAAAGCAAAGACCGGCAAGGTTAAAGGGAAATCTAAAATCAAGTTTAAGGTTAAATTTTTGGCTAAAAACAAAAAGAATAAAGTTATTAAAGTCAAATTCAACAAAAAAACATATAAAGCCAAAACAAATAAAAAAGGAGTTGCAACATTTAATCTTAACAATCCTAAAAAATTAGGAAAGTACAATATTGTAGTCTCCTATAAGAAAACAAAAAGACATTATGTCTACACACAGTACACAGTTTAATTTTATAGAAAAGAATTGATTCTTTTCTATTTTTTTAATTTTAAATGGTTGTGACCGTACACCCTTCTTTTTCAACAATCACTGTATGTTCTTTTTGACTGACGAAGCAGCCCTCCTTTTCACGCAGTGGAGCATACGGATAAAGTGCCATTGCATCTGCAAGCTGCTTTAAAGCAATCGCTCCTTTTCGCTCACCGAATTCATTTGTAATCCATCTTCCGGAAAACGGAACATATCTGTGGTTGTGCTGTATATATTTTAAAACCCTCTGGGTACTTTTCATTCTGAACGGTTTGTTGGCCATATAGGAATAGATGTAGTGTCCTGGTGCATCGTTAACGATTCCTTCGCCGTTTGTTGCAAAGGGTTCGATTGCAATGGCCTGTCCCTCTTCCAGGACATAATTGTCATGATTGTCATAATTCGGTATTGAAATACCTGCATGGAGATTGTACTGTTCCAGACTGTGTCCGGTAAGGTTAAAAATAGGATTTAATTTATATTCTGATATCGCTTCATGAACTGCATCACCTACCTTTGAAACTTCGACTCCTGCCCTTACTGTTGAAATTGCCGCTTCAAGCCCGGCAGCTGAGGCCTCTGCAATTTCCTCATGCAGGTTTATTTCATCCTGAGTATAGTTTTCGGTGATGTTTCCATCAGCAATTATTGTAACGGCAGTATCTGCAATATATCCATCAATCATTGCACCCAAATCTAATTTTACCATATCTCCCGCATGTATTTCAGTTTTATCTCCTGCGGGGGAGGTATAATGTGCCGCAACTTCGTTTAAGGATACATTGCATGGAAAAGCAATTTGAGCTCCTGATTTCAAGATTTCATTTTCTACATATTCCACCAAATCAATTACCAATGTTCCTTCCTTAATCATTTTGGAAGCTTCGTTTCTAATTTTTGAAGCGAGTTTACCAGATTTTATATAAGATTCCATCATAAATTTTTACCATCCTTTAAATCAATTAAATATTTAATTGATAAAGTTTATATAATATTTTGTATTACAATTTATATATAAATTGGAGGTTTAAAAAATGGATATTCCTACAATACCTGACCAAATGTTTTTAATATTGATTTTGGTTATTGTTGCTATTGTATTAATTATCATTGTTTTCCAATGGAAAAGTGTTGCAAACTCTAAAAATTCAATTTTAATGCTTGAAAAAGAAATTGAACTTAAAAAAATGTCCATGGTGGAAAAAGATATTGAATCCAAAAGATTAATGGATAATCCAATTCCATTACCGCAAGAGCAACAAGACAGTCTTTCAGCTATTAGACAATCCACAACCGAAGCAAGAAGTCGTGTCGGATATCTTCATTCTGAAATAAATGAAAGATTGGCTAGACTTGAAGCTGAGACTGAACAAAGAAAATTAGAAAAAATGCTTAAAGAAATTGAACAAAAAGAAGCTAAACTTAAGAAAATGGATAAATAGGTGGAAATATGGATGCTACTGAAGCAATTGCTGTTATAATCTTGATCGCTGCAATTGTAATTTTAGTTTATTATTATTTGTTAAATACTCCATCTGCAATGGATAAATTACGTAATTATGTTCCTACCAGTGCTGATGCTCATATGGATGAGGTATTGGGTGGAAATCCTGCTGATTTATCTAATGAAGTTCCTGAAAAAGATGAATCTGAATCTATGAGTAAAAGAATCAAAGTCAAGTTAAGCGACATTGACATGTCCAGCTTAGGCACTGATGCATTTTCTAATAAAATCGATGCATTTTTAGATGCTAAAAGTGATGAATTAATCAAAGACTGGTCCTTAGCCACTACTGATGATTTAGAAGATCTTCAAACTAAATTCAGTGAAACTACTGGCAATGTGGATGCTTTAGAAAAAGATTATAAAGAATTCAAAAAATCATCTGAAGAATTCCAGAAAGCTACTGCTGAGAAATTGGATGATTTGGATAAAAGAATTGAATCATTAGAAAATAATTAAGTTTATTTTCTTTGATTTTTTTTCATTTTTACGAAAACTTTATATATTATGGTATTAATAATTAATAATAGTTATAATACTGTTTTTGTATAGCAGGGTGGGGTAGTCTGGTGAACCCGCGGGGCTCATAACCCCGAGATCCCTAGTTCAAATCTAGGCCCTGCTACTTTTTAATTAATATTTTTTGGCAAGTTGAAGACAGCTACTGGTTTTTCGTAAACTAAGGAAACTCCGCACATCAAACAAGACTATGACGTTGAAAGACGTATACTGAGAAGTATGACTCTGGAGCAGAAACGACACGACTTTTAATGGTGGACGATGATATTTAATTGAGGACATTAAAAGAATCGGTGAAACGGCCATTCCATAGGATGCAAGAGCAAAAAATGCCGAAGATCATTTGTTGTAGGCAAGGTAGTTCGCTAAGATGAATGCTGTATTAACAGAATGTGGGTTACTCTTAACAGGCCATGAATATTAATTATTTTCTTATTTTTCAAGTGTTTTTGCACAGTTGTGCACTTTCAAAAGATTTAATATAAATAATTTTTATATAATTATATGTATTTAGGTGATTCATCATGATTTATACTATTGAAGAGATTAAAAATACTGCAATTCCTATTGTTGAAGAATATGGGGTAGTTCGTTTAAGTATTTTTGGATCTTATGCTCGTGGTGAAGCTAATGATGAAAGTGACTTAGATTTCTTAATAGATAAAGGAGAATTAAGAGGTTTAATTCAATATTGTTCATTAGTTAGGAAATTACAAGAAGCTTTTAATTGTCATGTTGATTTAATAACGATGGGTGTGTCAGATAGAGATTTTCTTAAACGAATCCAAAGTGAGGAGCTTGTAATATATGAACGATAATTATAAAAAAGCTATTGAAAAGATAATCTATTATTGCGATAGGTTGCATGAACATGTTTTAGCATTTGGAAATTCAAAAGAAGAGTATATTACAAATAAACAATATCAAGATGCATGTTC